>JAIDME010000377.1 GCA_029050705.1 Acetatifactor sp. | reverse complement strand
CTCTCCAAAGTCCCTGGCTCCCGCATCATATGCCTCCCGGAGCATTTCAACAGGCTTTGTCTTGCTGACTGCTATCAGAGTCACTTCGCTCCGATCCCGCCCGGCTCTTTTGCACGCTTCTGCTATTTTTTCCTCTGTCTCTGCAATATTCTCCCGAATCATTCTGCAGTCATCTCCTATCTCTTTTTCAAGAATTCTTATCCGTCCGGTCATATCTCCCATTCTCATCCGGCGGGCGTGGCACAGTGTTTGCCTGACATTTTGTCTGATCTGACAATCATCTGATCGCATCCCCAAACACGCGCTCGGCAAGCTCCTGACAATATTTCAGGGAAAAGCTTTCGTCCTGTTTCACAATCTCGTTGCGCTCCGCAAGTTCTTCCGTGTATTCCGAAAGAGGATAGACTGTCACGCCGCCGAAGCCCTTCTCCAGATGGCAGACTACGGGCAGCACCCCATATTCCGTAATCACTGCTTCTCCGTTTTCATCCAGGCTGATTGTGACCTGAGCCATTCCGCCCACCATACGGTTGGATACTCCTGCTCCCGTTCCTGATGTCCAGTTTACAAAATTCCCCAGAGAATAATAGACAAGCGCCTGATTTCCGTTTTCGGAGGTTATCTGCTCTATAGGTTCAATCACATGGGGGTGGGTTCCCAGAATCAGATCCGCGCCGTTCTCCGCAAAAAACTCCGCCCAATTCTCCTGATCCCCTGTCTGCTCCAGCACATATTCTTTCCCCCAATGAGGGCATACCACCACAAAATCAGCAATCTCACGGGCTTTCTCCAGATCCGCTGCCACCCTGTCTTTCTGAAGCAGGTCCACCGCATAAGGCATATCCTCCGGCAGCTTTACTCCATTGGTGCCATACGTATAGTTCAACACTGCAATGCGGATTCCCTGCTGCTCATACACATAGATTTCCTGCTGTGACTCTGTGCTGTCGTGGATGCCAAGAACCGCCGTGTCAGGATAGTTCTCCTGCCAGAAGGACAGACAGTTTAAAATCCCCTGTTTCCGCTTATCCAAAGCATGGTTTGTGGCGTGCAGCACCACGTCAAAGCCGGCGTCCATCAGGGCATCCCCCAGCTCGTAAGGCGCGTTAAAGGCCGGATAGCCGGATACCCCAAGCTCCTCGCCGCCGATAATGACCTCCTGATTCACCAGAGCCAGATCGGCCCCTTTGATTTCTTCCGCTAAATTCAAAAATACCGCATTTAAATCATAGCCGCCTTCAGGTTTCTTACCGCTTTCCGCCAAAGGCG
>JAIDME010000376.1 GCA_029050705.1 Acetatifactor sp. | reverse complement strand
CCAGAGTCTCCTCTCCACATCTCGCTCACGTCGCAGAAAACAACCCTGCCGCCCCGGCTCCTGTTTCTTGCAGGTTGTAGGAAGAGCAGGGAATGTCGGAGATGTCATTTCTGCGCTGGGAGATGCAGGATATGCTTAGCAGGTATATCATGAACCGGATTGTGATGAATGAAACAAATGAAATGGAGATTAGGATGCGGAAAGGGCATGTGATACAGACAATTACTCCCGGCAGTATTGCTGAGGAGATGGGGATAGAAGCGGGTGATAAGCTGCTCGCTATTGATAATACGGAGATAGAGGATATTTTTGACTACCAGTTTCTCGTTCAGGATACCTATATCGAGGTGTTAGTGGAGAAGCCTGACGGCGAACAGTGGCTTCTGGAGGTAGACAAGGATTTCGGTGAAGATTTGGGGATAGAGTTAGAAAGCGGGCTCATGGACGAATACCGGCATTGTCATAACAAGTGCGTATTTTGTTTTATCGACCAGATGCCGCCCGGTATGCGGGAGAATCTGTATTTTAAGGATGACGATTCCCGGCTTTCTTTTCTCCAGGGGAATTATGTGACTCTGACTAATATGTCGGACCATGACATCGACAGAATATGCAGATACCGTCTTTCTCCCATTAATATTTCTTTTCAGGCCATGAATCCGGAACTGAGGTGCAGAATGCTGAACAACCGTTTTGCAGGGGAGGCGCTGAAGAAGGTTGACACCCTTTTTCAGGCGGACATTCACATGAACGGACAGATTGTTCTGTGCAAAGGTTTAAATGACGGGAAAGAACTGAAATTCAGTATAGAACAGCTGATGAAATATATTCCCTTGCTTGAAAGTCTGTCAGTGGTGCCGGTGGGACTGACAAAATTCAGGGAGGAACTGTATCCTCTGGAGCCTTTTACAGGGGAGGATGCGGCAGAAGTTATTGACATTATCGAGGAATATCAGAAGAAATGCTTTGAGAAACACGGCTTACATTTCGTACATGCCAGTGACGAGTGGTACATCCTGGCAGGGAGAGATGTGCCGGAGGAGGAGCGCTATGACGGCTATCTGCAGCTGGAAAACGGCGTGGGTATGCTGCGTCTGCTTTTGAATGAGTTTGAAGAGGCAATGGAGCAGAGAAGGGAGCAGGACGGCTTCCCGTGCGGGTCTCTCTGCGGGGAACTGGCGCTGGCCACAGGACTTTTGGCGTATCCCTACATTCAGCGCATGGCGGACAAAATGGCGGAATGCTATCCGAATGTCAGACTCCATGTGTATCCCATCACCAACTTTTTTTTCGGGGAGCAGATTACGGTCTCAGGGCTGATCACCGGGCAGGATCTGCGGCAGCAGCTGGAAGGGAAGGAACTGGGAACAGCGCTGCTTCTGCCGGAAAATATGGTGCGCGTGGATACGGGAATATTTTTGGATGATATTAGCGTAAAGGATATTGAAAAGGCTTTACAAGTTCCGGTGGATATTGTAAAATCAAGCGGATATGATTTTGTTGAGACAGTGCTGGCTCATACGGCAGTACAGGAGTAAACAGTATTGGATACAGAAAGTCCCGGATATAGAGGAAAGTGAGGAAGGACATGGCGAAGAAGACGGCAAAGCCTATTGTTGCGGTGGTTGGACGTCCAAACGTGGGGAAATCGACCCTGTTCAATGCGCTGGCAGGGGAAAGAATATCTATCGTGAAGGACACACCGGGCATTACAAGAGACCGGATCTATGCGGATGTCAACTGGCTGGACAGAAACTTTACACTGATAGACACAGGCGGCATTGAGCCGGACAGCAAAGATGTGATTTTATCTCAGATGCGCACTCAGGCCCAGATTGCCATAGATACGGCGGATGTGATTCTTTTTTTGGTGGATGTACAGCAGGGGCTGGTGGATGCGGACTCCAAGGTGGCGGATATGCTGCGCCGTTCCCACAAGCCGGTTCTGCTGGTGGTTAATAAGGTGGACAGCCAGGATAAATATATGGCGGATGTCTATGAGTTTTATAACCTGGGCATCGGCGAACCCTATCCCATTTCTGCGGCCAACAAGCTTGGCCTGGGCGATTTGCTGGATGAGGTGATTGCCCTGTTCCCGGAGGGGGAGGAGGAAGAGGAAGAGGATGAAAGGCCCAGGGTTGCCATTGTGGGCAAGCCGAATGTAGGAAAGTCCTCACTGATCAATAAGCTGCTGGGGGAGGAACGTCTCATCGTGTCCGACATAGCGGGCACTACCAGAGACGCGGTAGACACGGAAATTACCCACAACGGAAGAGAGTATGTGTTTATCGACACGGCGGGGCTGCGGCGAAAGAACAAGGTTAAGGAAGAACTGGAGCGGTACATGATCGTGCGCACGGTAAGCGCCGTGGAGCGGGCGGATATTGTGGTGTTGGTAATTGATGCCGTGGAGGGTGTCACAGAGCAGGACGCGAAGATTGCCGGCATTGCGCACGAGAGAGGAAAAGCCGTCATCATTGTGGTGAACAAATGGGATGCGCTGGAGAAGGATGACAAGACCATCTACCGCATGACGGAAAAAGTGCGAGGTACCCTGTCCTACATGCCCTACGCGGAAATCCTGTTTGTGTCGGCAAAGACGGGGCAGCGTCTGGAACGGTTGTTTGATACCATTGATATAGTGAGTGAGAACCATGCCATGCGTGTGGCAACCGGCGTGCTCAATGAGATCATGTCGGAGGCAGTGGCTATGCAGCAGCCCCCTTCCGATAAGGGAAAGAGGCTTCGTCTTTATTATATTACCCAGGTGGCAGTAAAACCGCCTACCTTTGTTATATTTGTCAACAGTAAGGAATTGATGCACTTTTCTTATACAAGATATATTGAAAACCAGATTCGCGAAACCTTTGGCTTCAAGGGAACGCCACTCCGGTTCATCATAAGAGAGAGAAACGAAAAGGAGCAGTAGGGCAAATGATAAGGATCATATGTTTAGCAATCGGATATGTGTTCGGATTGTTTCAGACGGCATATTTTTATGGCAAAGCTCATGGAATTGACATCAGAGAGCACGGAAGCGGCAATGCGGGAACCACCAACACGCTGCGAGTGTTGGGAACGAAAGCCGGACTTATCGTCTTTGCGGGCGACTGTCTGAAATGTATGGCAGCGGTGTGGCTGGTGCGTCTGATATTCGGCAATACCCATCATGACATCATCTATCTGCTGTGCCTGTATACCGGCGCGGGAGCAATTCTGGGACATAACTATCCCTTTTACCTGAATTTCAAGGGAGGCAAGGGAATTGCCGCAACGGCGGGTATGGTTCTTTCCTTTCATCCATGGTTTATTATTACGGGAGTGCTGTTGTTTTTTGTACCGTTTTTTACGCTGCATTATGTGTCGCTTGGTTCCCTGCTGGTTTATGCGGGACTGATGATACAGCTTGTGGTGGTCGGGCAGAACGGCTGGCTGTTTCAGGAAATGACCCAGGGGCAGCTTATCGAAATGTACATAGTATTTGGCTGCCTGCTGGTCATGGCATACTGGAAGCACAGAGAGAATATCAAAAGGTTGCTTCACGGGAACGAGAGGAAAACTTATTTATCCAAAAAGAATCAGGTAGAGACACCCGATTCCGGCGGGGAAAAGAAGTGAGAGAAGTTAAAGTGAGAAGGCATGAAGATGCCGGAAAAGAGGCGTTATGGCGAAGGTTAGCATATTAGGCGGTGGAAGCTGGGGTATTGCCCTGGCGGTACTGCTGCATAAGAACGGGCACAAGGTTACGGTGTGGTCTGCACTGAAAACTGAAATTGAGATGTTGAAGGAAAATCATGAGCATAAGATGCTTCCCGGGGTTAAGCTGCCGGAGGATACCCTGTTTACTATGGATGACCGGGAGGCGGTGGAAGGACAGGATCTGCTGGTGATGGCGGTGGCAAGCTCTTTTACCAGGAGAACCGCAAACCGTTTTGCCAAAATGGTGGCTCCCGGGCAGAAAATTTTGAATGTGGCCAAGGGCATCGAGGAAGAAAGTCTGATGACACTTTCGGAGATTATCGAACAGGAGGTTCCCCAGGCAGATGTGGCGGTGTTGTCCGGTCCCTCCCACGCGGAGGAAGTGGGGCGGGGAATTCCCACCACTATTGTGGTAGGTGCAAAATCCAGAGCCACGGCGGAATATATTCAGAATCTGTTTATGAACGAGGTCTTCCGGGTCTACATCAGTCCGGATATTCTGGGCATGGAGCTTGGCGGCGCCCTGAAAAACGTAGTTGCTCTTGCCGCCGGAATAGCAGATGGTCTGGGCTACGGAGACAATACCAAGGCAGCACTGATCACCAGGGGCATCACGGAGATTGCCCGGCTGGGCACTGCCATGGGCGGCAGGTTTGAGACCTTCTGCGGACTCACGGGAATCGGGGACTTGATCGTGACCTGTGCCAGCATGCACTCCAGAAACCGTCGTGCAGGTATACTGATAGGGCAGGGCAAGACTATGGAGGAGGCCATGGCAGAGGTGCAGATGGTGGTGGAAGGTGTCTACTCCGCCAAGGCAGCTATGGGACTGGCAAAAAAATATGACGTACAGCTTCCCATTATTGAGCAGGTAAATGCTATACTCTTTGAGGGCAAGAGCGCGGACAGCGCGGTAAAAGATCTGATGCTGCGGGATAAGAAGGTGGAGGTTCCGGCCTTTCCCTTTCCGGATCCGGAATGTTAGTTCTCGGAACGCATTCTGTTCCCGGAATGTATTCTGTTCCCGGAACGCATTCTGTTCCGTGGTATGCTTTCAGCGATAAATTGCTTCCGCAATCTCTTTTGCCATTTTAGGTTTATTCATGGTATATAGGTGGACGTCGTTTACTCCGTTTTCCTGCAGATCGCGAATCTGGCGGATTGCATAATCGATTCCGGCCTTGCGCATCTCTTCCGGATTATCGCCATATGCGGCGATGATGTCCGCCAGGGCTTTCGGTATGCTGGAGCCAGCCAGGGTGATGGTGGTTCCAAGCTGTTTGGATGAAGTGATGGGCATGATGCCTGCGCAGATGGGGATGGAAATCCCCTTTTTTGCTGCCTTTTCCAGAAAGGCGTAATAAAAATCGTTGTCAAAGAACATCTGGCTGATTAAAAATTCCGCGCCTGCATCCTGCTTTTTCTTCAGGTTATTCAAATCGGACTCCATGCTGAAAGCCTCGAAGTGCTTTTCGGGGTAGCATGCTCCGGCAAGTCTTAAATCTGTCTGTTCTCTTAAGAATGTCATCATATCGCTGGCATAAGCAAAATCCCGGGAAGCAAACTGTTCGTCAGTCATATCCTTCGGGCGGTCGCCCCGCAGAGCCAGCACATGCTTTACATTGTGTTTTTTTAATTCCTCATAAACTTTTAATAGCTGTTCCCTGCGGCTGCCCACACAGGTCATATGGGCCATGACATCGATGCCGAGTCTGTTCTGTATGTAGGATGCGATTTCTATGGTCTGCCCGGAACGGCTGCCGCCGGCGCCGTAAGTTACACTGATGAAATCAGGTTTCAGTTCTCCCAGTGCATCCAGCACCTCGAATGCCTTCTCAAATTCGCCGTCCTTTTTTGGCGGGAATACCTCAAAAGAGAGAGTAAGCTTGTTTTCAAACATGTTCTGAATCATAGGATAATCCTTTCTGCGAATTTATTTACAGTAATATGTATAATTGATGCCATCTATTTTAAAAGAAATTACCATGCTTTCACCGCCGGCGGCAACCTCCTCGGGAATCGGGAACAAATAGTGGACATATTCGGTACTCAACGGTATCAACTGGACGGCACCGGCATTTTCAAACATGCTCCGGCCGTTTATTTCCAATTTGGCAGCTCCCTGATAGTTGGTTTCTCCCACAGGCAGTTTGGCGGAGATGGCTTTATCTCCGCGCATA
>JAIDME010000375.1 GCA_029050705.1 Acetatifactor sp. | reverse complement strand
GTAAACGCACCATAGCGCGTACCCCTACTGATCATGCCGCCCTCTAAAGGGCGGCATGATGAAATGTTCACCTTCTGCATCCTGCCGGCAGCTTGTCCGACCAAGGAAGCAGGTCTTCGCAGAAACTTCGGTCAGTCTCATCCAGATGCAGAGGGATCTCTGTCAGAAGATATTCAAAATACTCATACGGCTTCAGATTGTTGGCCTTTGCCGTTTCTGCTATACTGTAGATGATGGCGCTGGATTTCGCTCCTGCGATAGTATCGATCATCACCCAGTTCTTTTTCCCTATGCAGAACCCACGGACCGATTGCTCCGCTGCATTGTTATCCATTGGAACTTCACCATCTTCCAGGAACCTTTTGAGATATTTTTCCTGGTTCAGTGAGTAGCGTAACCCCTCGCTGGTCTTTCCTTTTTGGGGTACACGGCCGACATTTTCACGGACCCACGCAAAATAAGCCTCTGCCAGCGGCCTTACAGTGAGCTGGCGCTGCTCTGCTCTTTCCTGTGCAGGGAGCTCGTCCAGTTTTGAATCCTCCCTGTAGATGGCCTGTATCTGCTTCAATGCCAGATATGCAAGACTGCTTTTCCGGCTGGACTTCGGCAGTGCCTTTACCGCCTCGTCGAACCGGCGTCTTGCATGGGCCCAGCACCCTGCTATGGTCAGGTCTTCCCGCTCCTTTTCTAACGTGTGGTAGACCTGATACCCATCCGTGACGCAGACCCCCTTAAAGTCCTTTAGGAACTCCCGGGGATGGCTTGCGTTCCTCGTCCTCTGGTAGTCATACAGCACGATGGGGGTGTCCCTGCACATCCTCCCAGAGCGGTAGACCCACATATAGCTCACAGAACCTGCCGGACGGCCATCACGATTCACCCGCACCGGCGTCTCGTCTGCCTGTATCACATGGCAGCCATATAGCTTTTCATGCAGGCAATCGTATAGGATTGCCAGATAGCGTTCTGCACAGCGGATCGTCCAGTCCGCCATGTTCTTGCGGGTTATGTTTATCCCATAGCGTTCAAATTCCTTTTCCTGGCGGTAAAGAGGAACGGCGTTCACATACTTTGCATTCAGGATGGCGGCCTCAAGGGAAGGGGATACCGGGCTGTTGCGCAGCAGATATCCCGGATGTTTTGCCCGGACGATGCGGTCTTCCTTTTTCGCCGCATATACGCCCACATGATGCTCCTCGACCTCCACTTTGGCAGGGGTGAAACGATACCTGCGGTAGATCTCATCCGGCAACTGCTTCCAGCCATGAGCTCCAAACTCAGCTGACAGTTCCTCATCGGTCATCTTATGCTCTATGGACACAACAGGAAGGTCTTTGAAATCCTCTTCCCGCTTTCCTTTGGCCTTGCGGGACCTGGGCTTTGCAGGCTCATCATCATCGTCTCCATCGTCCTCCAGGGCTGCGACTGCCTCCGCCTCATTGAAGAATACGATCTTTCCGTCCACTTCCATAAATGCGATCTGGTCATCCATGGTCAGCTTTTCCGTGGAACGGCCAAAACGGTTCTGGTTCAGCACCGCCACCTGCTCCAGCAGAAGCTGCAGCTTCTTATCGATCTCCAGAAGCTGCTCCTGTTGGGCAAGAAAGAGCTGTATGAGTGCTGCTTTATTGAACTTATTCAGTTGTTCTTCCGTGTACTTCACCGCCATATGCTGCCGTTCCTTTCATGGCCTTATCTTACCACAAAGCGACGCTTTTGGCTAATCGGTGTTGTCCGTACATTCGTCATAATGCCTATGGGTGTGCCGTGCCCAGAGGGGCAGATATGGTCCGGTCCACTCGGCAGACTTTTTGGAGCGGTCATTTCCGAGGGCGCGCAAAAACATCCTCACAACAGATCAGAGGCTGCTCCCAATGCCGCAGGCTGATCGGAAAACAACTTTTTCAAGGATCTGAAAATATGCTGAAAATTTCTCTGTTCTGCACAAAAGCTCACGCCACATGTTCCGGGCTGACTTCCCTGACAGTCCGGCTGGGGGCGATAGTCAGCCCTTCCATCAGCCAGCGGAACTGCTGGGGAGTCAGAACCTGTACCTCAGAAGCTGACCGGGGCCATTGGAACTTTCCCTGTTCCAGTCTCTTATACAGGAGCAGGAAACCATCCTTCTCCCAGACCAGTCCCTTGATCCGGTCAGTTTTCCGGCCGCAGAACAGATACAGGGTGCCAGGGACAAAGGGGCTCTTTCCAGTCTGCCGTTCAATGATGGAAGCCAGTTTATCAATTCCTGATCTAAGATCTGTGTAACCGCAGACGATGTAAACGTTTTGAAAACAAGTGGCGTCATTCAGCATGGGCAGCCACCTTCAGCACCCTGGCCAGTAGTTCCGGAGAGGTGCTTTCTGTCACATGGATGCAGAATCTGTTTACTGAGATATCTAATCCTGAGACAGAAGGAGCCTCCGCTGCAGGAGCCATGATCTCCTGCGGAACAGGAACGATACTTTGTGTGAACTTTTCTTGCGAAACTGTCTCCAGACATGCTTTGCGTACCTGCTTGAGTCGATAGTAATAGTTGGCCTTTGTGATCCCATGCAGGCTGCACCATTCGCTGACCGCCATTCCATCAGGACGGTTCTGGCAGTCACGGATCTGCTCCGCCCATTGGTTTAAGCGGTATTGTCTGGCAACTAAAGATGTAGTAGAGTTCATAGGCTTACCTCCATAGCGGGTCAAAAAAGTATAGTTCTAAACTTTTTTGACAAAGTATAGTTGAGCCTATTTTCTCAAAAATAAGATTGACGGTCTAGGTACACGCTATGGTGCGTTTACTTTAAAGCAGCTACAGATAGTGCTAAATCATTTTCACAGGCAATTAAGGACATTCAAAAGGATACTGTTGATATGGAATCCAGTGTTAATTCTATTATTGACCGATATGCAGAACTGTCTCAAGGTGTCAATTCTTTCACCAATGAAAATAAGTCCCTATCTACGGATAAATATGAAGAATTCTTAGATTTAAATAAACAACTTGCAAGATTGTTCCCCTCTCTTACAAGAGATTATGATGATAATTGTAATGCAATATTAGGATTATCTGGATCGGTTGACAGTGTTACAGAATCAATTAGAGCCTTGGTTGAACAAGAAAAAGAATTAGCAAAGGCAAAAATAAGAGATAACATTGAGCAATATTTTGATGGAACTGACGAAGCAGATGGAGCATGGAAAGCCTTAGAAGGCAAAAAAAAGAACTTAGAAGAAACTAATGAAGCACTTAATTCATTAACAAATACTTATAATACCTTAATAAACTCAGATGAAGAAATATCAATCGGTCGAGTCCATGAGAACATGTTCGGTCGATTCTATGGTGTGTATGCTGATGCATACAAAAAAGAATATATTGATTACATCAAAAATAATTTTGGTGAAGATATAGCAAACGCTGTTAAAGACGTAACACATACCTACATAGGGCAAGGACTTACTGGGCAATTTGCCGATATTGTTGTAGACTTTTCTCAATTAGAATTGACCGAAAAACAAAAAGAGCAAATAACAAGTTCATACGATACATTCTACAATGAACTGTCAGCAAAGCGGAAAACAGCCATGTCAGAGTTTGATTTACAGAACTCCGAATTCTCTAACAATGCAACGTTTTGGCTAGAAGATTTGGACTTTTACAAAGATAGTGATAAATATGTTCAATTAGCCATGCAAAAATTTGTTCATAGTATTGAATGGAGTGATTATGATGCAGAACAACTTGATTATGACGGTGTAAAAAGAATAATACAGGATTCTATATTAACTCCATTCCAAGTTGCTTGCGAAAACCCAGATACTAAAAAAAAGTTAGATGAGGCATTTGCAAATCTATTTACATTAGATATGTCTGATATGCCAGTCAATGATGCACTTTCACGAATAGACTCATATATTGAGACTATAGCTGCTGCTCTTCATAAAAATACAATAGAATTAAAAGCAAGTCTTGGATTTGATGATTATGATGACATGCCCAGAAGATTCCAGAATGCAGTCAGTATGCTTACAGGCGAACGAAACAGTAAAGAATATGCAGAACTTGTAGAAATAATAAACAATCTTAAATTAAACGAAGTTGAATTATGTTTAAATGCAATTAATGATGCAGAAAACGTTACTGATGCTCTAAATGGTGTCAAGGAAGCATTAGAATCTATAAGCGATGCAGATGAACCCCAAACTCTATCCACTAAACTTACCTCATCTGCAGAATCCCTGGACAAATTCCAGTCCTCCGTAAAATCTGCAGCGGATGCATATGCTACTCTTCTATCAGGCAACTACTCTTCCACTGAACTCTTAGACTCCATTCAAGCAATAAATCAAGCAGCAACAGATATGGGAGAATCTATAAATTGGGAAGAGATAGACTCCTTAGATTTGCTTGGTGATAAACTTGAGGAAGTATCACAGAAATATTTAGAAAGTATAGCAGATATTGATGTAGATAGTGGTTTCGGAAAGATACTTGCGAATATTATTCAAGCGCAAAAAGCAAGTACACAGTTAGAAGTATTAAATAGCCAGATTGACTCATTACAGAGCGCATACAGTGATCTTACAGATATTGTGGCTTCTTACAATGATATGGGACGTATCAATTTTGACCAATTAAAGAAATTGCTTGAAATGGAACCACAATACCTTACATGTCTGGTAGATGAAAATGGGCAACTACAAATAAACGAAACTGCAATGACTGCTCTTGCCAATCAGAGATTAGATGATGCAGAAGCGCAAGCAATTCAGCAAGCAATCACAGAATTAGGTATGCTTGCTATGCAGGACGAGGAGTCTGCAGTAAAAGAAAATGCACAGGCATTCAACAATGCTATTAATGATCTGGCTGGATATAATGAAGAATTAGCAAATACCATAGCCGAAACAGGTGTTGCAACTTCACTCATTCGTGATTTAAATGCAGCTTTACAAGGTGCTGAATCTGATGGTGCTACTGATAATCAGATAGATACAGTATTAAATAACCTTAAGACAAAGTTACAACTAATTGGTAATGTAAGGAAACAAATTGATAATGATGGGTTGGATTCTGGTTTTGGTTCCGCTGGAAAAGATGTAGGTAAAGCATTCACAGATGCACTCTACAAAGAACTCGCCGCCTTGGACAAAAAGATGGAAGCAGGTTATATAGACTTCAATGACTATATTCAAGCAAGGCTTACTCTCATCGAAGATTACTATAATCAAGGTAAACTCTCTGCTGATGAATACTACTCCTATCTTGAAAAGCACTATGATACACAGCTTTCTTACATGGATAAGGTTGTGAATGCTGTTACAAGAAGGATCGATACGGAGTTAGATGCCCTAAAGCAGCAGAAAGAGGATGTAGAAAATATCTACAAAGTACAGATTGAATCTCTCGAAAAAGAGAAAAACCTGTTAGAAGAGGCCAATAAGGAACGTCAGCGGCAGAAAGATCTGCAGAAATCTCTTTACGATTTGGAGAAGGCAAAAAATCAACGTACACAGCTGGTATATACCAAAGACAAGGGAATGCATTATGTTGCGGATGATCAGTCAATTCGTGATGCACAGGAAAGCGTTGACAGCGCCAGATATGACATTAAAATCTCCGAAATCGAAAAGACTATCTCCAATCTGGAAGAATCTCGCGACAGACAAACTAACGCCATTGACGAGATGATTTCCAATCTGGAAGCATACAAGAATGCCTGGAATGATGTTACCTCTGCATATGAGGAAGAACAAGAAAATCTATTTGCTGCGCAAATTCTGGGGGCTGATTGGGAAACTGACATACTTAACGGTCGGCTTGATGTATTAGATGCATTCAAAAATCAGTATATCAGTATACAACAGGCAATGGCGGCGGCTGCGTGGAAATCTGCTAATGAACAGGTTAAAGCAGCGAAAGAAGCGGAAAAAGGTGCTTCAGGTTCACCTTCCAAGGCACCAGATATCCGTGGTTCAAATGATAAACCGTCCGAAGACGATAATCCGCAGACACCCAAAACAAGTGGCGGAGGCGGTGGAAGTTTTCACTCTTTAAGTTTAGGCGGCAATAAACTTGTTTACACAAGCCTTAAAGCTTATGCATCCGGCACAAATAATGCCAAAAAGGGCCTCAACTTTGTAGGTGAAGATGGCCCGGAAGCATACTTTGACAACCATGGCCATGTTGCAATCGTTACAAAGCCCACGCTGATCCCTAAGGAGGGCGGAGAGGTTGTAAAGAATGAGCGGGATACTAAGAAGCTGCTTGATCCCGATAACATTGTCCCTGTCGATACAATAGAACTTGCCGATTCTGACGGAAAAGAAGCTGAGCGCGCTACAAAGGTATTTCCGGACAGTAGAACGTTGATACTTGTCAGCCAGGAAGAGTATATTCGGGAGTTACTGCAGAAAGCATCGATTACTCCCAAACAAGTACAGACAGAACAGATATATCCTGAAACAGATCTGCCGCAAGGGCCGGAACGATGTGCTGCTGCAATGGGGCGAAGTTTTGAAAGTATGATGAATCCGATGAACCTGATCGCTCATAACATGCAGGAACTGACCGGCATGGGTAAGTACATGAATAATATGAATAATATAAGGAATACGCAGCCTGTAATCAATGGTGGTATAAATATTACTTGTCCGGGTGTAACAAGCAAAGAAGTTGCTAAACAGCTTCCCGGCGTATTAAATGAGGCATTAGAGAGAGAATTCAGCGGGTTACATTTACAAGCCATGCAGTGGAGTTAACGCAAATTGAAAAGTACAGAAATAATAAATGTAACGCTATGTGAACGGCCTCAAAAAAGTCCATTGCCAATGGGCTAAATCAAATTCATAAAAAATAAAAAAGCCCATTCGCAATGGGCGAAGTTTTGTGTATATAAGGGAATGGAGGCAAAAAGTCATAAGGAGCCTTTATTTTTAAAATTTATTATTTTAAGGAGGACATAAAATGTCAGTAGATGTAAGTAAATTAGTAATCACAGAGGTAGCTCAGATCACAGCATTTAACAATGCCGGTGAGCTGGAGTTCATCATGGACGAGGTCCAGAACGGAACGATCAATAACACTCAGGAGAAATCGGATGTTACCGGCAGGAACGGTCGAAAGATCGCTTCACTGAAGAAGAATAAGGCTGTGACCGTTTCTGCTACTAACGGCGTACTTGTGGGCGGCGCCCTGGCTGCACAGACCGGAACAGAGGTGGAACAGGGAACATTCAATGTTCGCATTACCGATGTTATGACAGTACACGGAAATACCTGCAAGACTTCCAGGACTGCAGTCGGCGTTACCGGTGCAGAGATCGGAACTCTCTATGTTAAAAATGCAAACGGCTCCCTTGGCGCAAAGCTTGAGCAGGATGCAGCTGCTGCAGAGGGCAAATTCAAGTATGATCCCGCCACACGGGAAATTACCGTTGACGGAATCGCTGACGGAACTGAGCTTGTGGCGTTCTATGATGCAGAAGTTGAGGCGGCAAAGATTTCCAACGATTCCGAAAAGTACAGCAAGGTATTGAAGCTTTATATTGATGTAGTGCTTCAGGATTCCTGTGATGTTGAGTATGCCGGACAGGTCATCATCCAGAGAGCCGATGTATCCGGTGAATTCGAATTGTCTCTCGGCGGAGACAGCTTTGCACATTCATTTGAGGCCGAGTCTCTTGCCGGCGGATGCAGCGGTTCCACAAATCTTTGGGATCTGGTTGTCTACGGCGTCAACTGATAAAATGCCGGGGTGTCTTAAGACGCCCCTTTTACAAGGAGTCCAGGATGGCAAACAAAGTACAAAAACCATGTAAGATCTGCGGGAAAATGTTCACTCCATGCGCAGACTGTGCAAACGATAAGACAATGTTTCGCTGGAAAAGAGTGGCATGTTCCCCCGAGTGTGCAAGGGAATACTTTACCAAAGTAGTGTTTGAACGGGAGCGGTAAAAAATGAAAATATACTTAGATAATGCTGCGACCTCAGCGTTATCAGATTCAATGAAAGAATATCTGATATCTTTACTAGATTATTACGGCAATCCAAGTTCTTTACATTCAACAGCAGAAAAACCAAAGCAGATCATATCCGAATCCCGTCAATCCGTTGCTGAATTTATTAATACTGATATAAAAAATATATATTTTACACCATCCGGATCAGCCAGTAATACCTTAGCGATCAGGGGACTCTATTTAAAACATAATTGTACAATCCTGTATTCTCCCATTGCACACAAGTCTGTTTTGAATTGTGTAAAGAGTTTGAAAAATGCCTATCCGCTTAAAGTTGATGGAAAAGGATTTATTGAGTTCAATGATTTAAAAGAGTGGTTAGATACTCACAATGTAAATCCTTTTGTGATCATTGACTTCGCCAACTCTGAAATAGGAACTATACAGAATGTAAAGAACTTGGTTGATCTGATACATTTTTATAACGGAAAAGTTTATCTTGACTGCACAGGCTCTGTTACACAGATACCAATGGATATGAAATCCATTGAAGCAGACATGGCCGGATTCAGCGGCCATAAGCTTGGCGGTCTGAAGGGATGCGGCGTACTGTATAAAAAAGCGGATATTGAACTTGAGCCATTAATATATGGCAGCCAGGAGCTGGGCCTTATCGGAGGCACTGAGAATTTTTTAGGAATTGCTTCCTTAGGCAAAGCTGTTAAAGATTATGACTACTCTTCCATTTCCCCATTTAACAGAGATTATCTGTATGATTATATCACAAACAATATCCCGGACAGTTATTTAGTGGGCGCATCCATCGAATGCGGAAACAGATTACCACACAATCTGTATATGTGTTTCTGCGGTGTTGAAGGACAGTCTCTTATGATCCTTTTAGATATGAATGGGATTCAAGTGAGCACCGGTTCAGCATGTAACAGCGGAAGCTTATCTGCTTCTGCTGCCCTGTCCGCCATTGGTATGAAAGAACAAGATATTCACAGCTGCATACGGTTTACTTTCAGCGGACAGGAAACTAAGGAAGAATTAGACTATGTGTGTGACAAATTAAAACAGTGCGTTGCTGACCTGAGGAGTCTCAACGCTGAGTAGATCAACAAACTTAAGATTAATAAACCCTTTCAGAGCCGGCAATTATGCCGGTTCTGATTGATTGGAGGAAAAACAAATGGGATACACAAACAGTCCACTGGTCAATTACACCAAAATAAGTCCCAATAAGTCCGTTCCGAGAAACCATGCAATTGATACCATAACAATTCACTGTATGGCAGGAAATCTATCTGTAGAAAGGTGCGGAAATGTATTTGCATCAACTGCCAGAAAAGCCTCGTCTAATTATGGCGTCGGCAGTGATGGCCGCATTGGGATGTATGTTGAGGAAAAAGACCGCTCGTGGTGTTCCTCGAATTCTGCCAACGACAATCGCGCCGTTACTATTGAAGTTGCCAATGACGGAGGCGCAGATACAGGATGGCATGTATCAGATAAAGCCATGACATCTCTCATTAATCTGATCGCAGATATATGCAAACGTAATCATATTGCAAAGCTTGTATGGAGTACAAATAAAAATGACAGAGTCAGACACTTAAACGGATGCAATATGACTGTACATAGAGATTTCGCGGCAAAAGCATGTCCCGGCGACTATTTATACGGTAAACACTCTTATATTGCGGAACAGGTAAATAAAAAAATAGGCAATAACGCCTCATCTGACACTGCAGCAGCCACTGCTTTCGTTTCCGGAAAATATATCTTTGAGAACACAGATTATTCCAAAGTATTTGACCCACTCTATTACTCAAATAAATACCCGGATCTAAAAAAAGCTTTCGGAGCAGATTCCAACCGTCTGTTTCATCATTTTTGTACTTACGGCATGAAGGAAGGACGTATCGCAAGCGCCGGTTTTAATGTCAATAAGTATAAAGAGTATTATGCGGATCTGAGAAGCGCGTTTGGCGCTAACCTTCCTTTGTACTATAAACACTATATTACAAACGGGTATAAAGAGAATCGAAAGTGTGTGTAATGAAGAAGCATTCTATTTTGAAAAAGAAAACAGAAACAAGTAAAAAAATTTTGACAATCAGTTATATACTTGCCATACTTCTTACCATTATTGTTGTGATATGCACATTTATCAATGTCGAATGCGGATACATCACTACACTGGCCGGCGCTGCCTGGCTGGAGGTGTCGGCTTCTAATGTATTTTACTATACAATGTGCAAAAGACTCAATGTACCGAAAGTGATCATGGGAATTTATAGAGATCTGCCTTCAGAATTGAGGGCCCAGGTTGATATCAATAACTTATTATCTAATTTGATGAATTAGCGGAGGAATTACGAATGAATACTACTATGTTTTTGATCTTACTGTCGGCATTTTCTGTAATCAGCAGTTTGATCACTGAAGGCATTAAAAATCTTGCAAATGACAGAGTAAACCTGTCCTGCAATATTGTTGCACTGGCCACTGCCCTTATCGTAGGCGGAGGCGGCACCGCTGTGTATTATCAGTTGAATGCAATTCCGTTTTCGACAAACAATGTTATTTATATGGTACTCATGGGACTGGCAAGCGGATTGGTGTCCATGGTCGGATTTGATAAAGTTAAACAGGCAATTGAACAGATTGCCGGCAAAAGAAAATAAGGTAGATTTATGTAATGAATGAAATTATAGAATTGACTGAAATTAATTTTTATTACGTGCTAATTTCTGTATTTACAATTCTGATCGGTGTAAAGATAATGGTTTCTCTCTTTGAGTGGGTGATTGATAAGCTTGGTCTGGAAACCAAATGGATGAGAAAGCAGCGTGAGGAACACACGCTGCTGATCCGGACATCACAGAATTTGATTGCTCTTCAGGAACAGCATGAAAAGGATGTAGCACGTTCAGATAAACGCGATGAGGAAATCGCAAGTGATATCAAGAATCTTACCCGAATGTTTGTGGACAAGGAAATTGATGACATGCGCTGGGAGATCAATAACTTTGCCACAAATGTTTCGGAGGGAAAGCGCTGCAATAAGGATAGTTTTACACATTGTATCCGTATCTACGAAAAATATGAAAAGATCCTGAAGGAAAACGGACTTGAAAACGGCGAAGTTGAAATATCGATGGAGCTGATCAATGATGCATATAAACAGAAACTGAAAGACGGATTTTAGAAAAGAGGAGATATTTTATGATCACAATTTTTAGAATGATAAGATTATGGCAGATAAAGATTAAGTGGCGCCTTGCCATTTATCAGTTTATAGATAAGCAATTGACAGAGGTTGCCGGACATCCCGAATCAATTGAGGAGAAAATTATGCCTTATCTGACCGAATTGATACATAATTCCAATGTTCAGAACTAAGGCCACTAACCCGCTATTTACGGACGAAACAGACAGTCAAAAATCCATAAATTATAAAACCTGAGAGGGAGGATGATAACTTGGCTAATAATGACAAACAGATCGTGCTTGGCCTGGATATACCAAAGACGGCCGCACAAATAAATAAAGATATTAAAAAACTGCAAGGTCAGCTTGCAAAGGTCAAGGCAACCGGTGCGTTGGATACCAGCGCTACAGTTAAGCAGATCAATTCACAAATTGCCGCGCTGCAGTCGCAGCTTAAAAACATTGATATCAAAATAAATATTGATACAAAGGATGTAAATAAAGCGGCCCGACAGACCGGCGCCGATATTGCTCAAAATATCGCATCCGGGATCAGTCAGTCCGGCGACAAAGTCGATTCAGCGATGCAAAAGCTTGTTGATCAGCAGGCTGAATTACAGGAATGTATACAGGAAATCAGTAAAGATATCAATTCCGGCGGACAGGATGAGATAAATAATACGGTTAAAGAGACAGAAAGCGGCTTGGCAAAACTCGCGGCCTTTTTTAAGTCTCAAATTTCACAGATAGCACAAAATCTAGGCACCGAGCTATTCGCTATGTTTAAAAACGTCGGCAGTCCTAAAATGTTTGGACTCAAAATTGTTTTGAATATACCGACAGTATGTCAGTTCTGCCGGATACAGTAGTTTAGGACATACAGCCTATGAGATACATAGGTGTAAATGAACAGGCAATATGCTGGGAAAGCGGTAAAACTCACACTACTATCCTGCTCTGGCGACAGAACAGGCTACAGTGACAATGTGTGAACTCCGTGGGTCAGCAGGGACAGGACTCTCGCAGTCAAGCCCTCACTGTAGCGACAACCCTGAGTAAAAGTAAGATGCAACGCTGCTTTTATAATATGCGCTCGATACTAGCCGCTGTTTGACGGTAAAATCAATCAAGGAATTCTCCTAGCCGCAGTGGAAGAAACGGAGAAACTGGATCCCAATGTACAGGTAACTCATCTTACTTATAGCTTAGAATTCTAAACATTAACTAATAACACAAATAACAAAGTAAAAAATGTCTCTCAGATAGAATTCCAAAAAACCGCTTAACGATATACTTCTACGAACAAAAAAATAATATACATTGATTCTTCAAATGTTGTTTCAGTTAGAATCATTTGTATATTGCAATAATTACACTTTATTCTTGTTTTAAATCATGCACATTTGGGACATATAGCCATTTGTATACTCTTAATTAAACTCCTTCTTGATAACTTCATTTATTTTACTACAAACTAATCAAAAAACAAATAGGTAACTCAACATCACCTCAAAAAAATATATCCAAAACATTCATTGTGATACCCCACACATCACAAAATAATAGTACGATATTCAAAACATACGAAACACATTTAGATGGTTTTAGT
>JAIDME010000374.1 GCA_029050705.1 Acetatifactor sp. | reverse complement strand
GTCCTCTCCCGCCGGAATATACCCGCCCGGGTCAAGCTTCAGGCTCTCACGCACCAAATCTGTATTGGGCTTTATACCCACCGCTATAAAAACACCTGCCACATTCAGATCGAACACTTCACCACTTTTTACGTTTTTCACACGAAGATTCTCTACGGCGCTCTCTCCCTGTATCGCTTCTACTGTACAGCTGTAAAGAATCTCCACATTGTCCAGCTTTTTCAGTTCCTCCTGCAGCACCATCGCCCCCCGAAGTTCATCTCTTCGGTGAATCAGATATACCTTTTCGCAGGTCCGCGCCAGATATACGGCATCCTCCAGGGCCACGTCGCCGCCCCCCACTACCGCCACAGTTTTTCCTTTGAAGAACGCTCCGTCGCAGGTGGCACAGTAAGATACTCCCATTCCGGACAGTTCCTCCTCACCCGGAACCCCTAAGTGCGCATGCACCGCACCCGTGGCAAGGATCACAGCCTTAGCCTCCAGCTCGCTCTCTCCCGTAACCACAATTTTGCTCTGTCCTTTATCCTGAATCCCGGTAACCTCTGCTTCCCGAAACTCCACATCCAGCCTGTCCGCATGAGCCCTGAACTGCATTCCCATGTCAAAGCCGTTCATACCGGGCATTCCCAGATAATTATCCACCTCGTAAGTATTCAGTACCTGACCGCCGCTCATAGGCGCGCTCTCCAGCACCAGCAGATTCAGGCCTGCTCTTTTTCCATATACGGCTGCCGAAAGTCCCGCCGGACCGGAGCCGATAATGATCAAATCGTACATGTTTCTCCTCACTTCCGCAGGCAGCCGTATCACCTGCATTTCTAAGTGTAACAGTTTATGTGTGGAAAAGCAAGAAATTATGGTATAATATAACAGTTCAGCCACATCTACCACACAGGAGGATTTCGCTATGCATACAAACAGAAAGACTGCCCTCATCACAGGCGCTTCCCGGGGAATCGGACTGGCTGCGGCAGAATGCTTCGGCGCTGCCGGTTACAACCTGATCCTCACCTGTAAAAATTCCGTGGAAACGCTGCACGAAACGGCTTCCCGGCTGCAGGCTAAAAATCAGATTCAATGTCTTGCCTTTCAGGCCGATATGGGAAGGGAGGAGGACGTGCTGCAGCTTTTTAAGTCCGTAGACAGTCTGGATGTGCTTGTAAACAATGCGGGTATCGCCCACATCGGGCTTCTCACCGACATGACAGCCGTGGAATGGCACAGGGTCATGGCCGTCAATCTTGACTCCTGTTTTTATACCTGCCGGGCTGCCATTCCCCTGATGCTGAAAAACCACCGGGGAAAAATTATCAATGTATCCTCCGTCTGGGGCACTCAGGGAGCCTCCATGGAGGTGGCCTACTCCGCCTCCAAAGGCGGCGTGAACGCCTTTACCAGAGCCCTTGCAAAGGAGCTGGCCCCAAGCGGCATTCAGGTCAACGCCATCGCCTGCGGTGTCATTGACACCGCCATGAATGATTGCCTGACTCCGGAGGATAAGGCCGCTCTCACTGCGGAGATTCCCGCTGACCGGCTGGGGCTGCCGGAGGAAGTAGCAGAACTCATCCTCCAGACAGCCCAGGCTCCCGAATATATGACCGGTCAGATTATCACCATAGATGGCGGATGGTACTAGGCTTAAAAAATCCTGTTGTCTCTTTCTTCATCCATGATTGCCTGCACATCCGTGCCGGGTGCCAGATCGTCCACGATTTTCTGCATCTCGCCTTTGGATTTTGCGTCTCTGCACCTCATGATCAGATGTTCCTTTTCCGCTTCGGTCAGTCCGGCATAGCCCTGCATTGCAGTCTCATTCATCATGAGATTCATGCCCATGCCTAAGGGAATATCACCTGCGCCGTAGCCCGTGCCGTAGCCTTCTCCACTGACTCCGTTAAAATCCATTTCTGCACACTCCTTTCCTGATTGAAAGAAACGGACAGCCGTAAACCGACTGTCCGATTCCTTTCCTAGTATGTGCAGTTGTCCCGAAAAAATGCAGTATTGTCAGTTCATTGCTGCTTCAATTTTTCTCTCCGCATCCTCCAAATTTTGGTAGCCGTACATTTTTACGCTGTTCCCCATAATGTCATAGACCGGATTTTTGCCTTCTCTTGCGTATTTCACAATATACCTGCCGTACAACTCCAGCATCTTGTCAGAATAGGTTCCAAGCTCTCCCCGAAGATAAGTCTCATAGGAAGTGTTGAAAGAATCATCCTCGGAGGTATGAATACTCCTGGCATTATCCGCAAGCTGCGGATATTCCGCTGCAAATTCCTCCATCCACTGTACCTGCAGGTCACAGATCTGCCGGATGATATTCTGCTTCTCTTCCGTCAGCTCAGGAAAATGTTTTTTGATCTCTTCATATTTTTCAGGCGCCGTACTCTCCATCATGCGCCCGTACTTTTCCGTAATCAGATTGTGTCCCCGCTCATACTCACGCTTAAAATCGTAGAGATACTGCAGCAGCATGGTTCTGTCCCAGGTCAGATACTGACTTTTCCGCATAATGGAAAAGGTAAACCAGTCATTCTGGCACCCGGCTCTGCCGCCTTCGTTCTGCACCTTATCAAAAGCCTCAAATTCCAGCCCGGCAATTTCCTCCACCAGCGTCTCGCTGCTTTTTTCCGCCAGCGACGCCTTATAGACCAGCTCATCGCTGTGTGCGTCCAGATAGGAATCAATATCGCTGATCAGGTCTCTCCGATAAAGTTCTCCTGCAAGGTATCCGCCCAGACCGTCCATTTTATCTTTTATTGCCGCTCCATCCGGCACAGGTGCAGCCAGCAGTTTCGCTATCTCCTCCAGAAAAGCAGCCATCTCCCTGCCCTTTTCGGACTCCTTCAGGCTTCGGTGAAGCCACTTGTCATGGGGCGGATACTTTCCGCACAGATACAGCTGTATACGCATAGCTTCCCGAATTCCGTCCCAGCCAAGCATTTTAGCTGTCAGTATATCTCTTCTCTTCAGCATGCGCGAACAATTATATTCTGCTGTCTGGGCGTATTTTGCCCCGGCATCCGCCAGCTTCAGATAAAATATATTCTCCGGATACCCCTGCATAAGACGGTTCCGAAAAGCCGTAAAAATTCCCTCGTCATCCCTGAAAACCGCTCCGTTTACCGACGCAGCAAGAGAGGCATCGCTGACGCTTGTCCAGTCTATCATCTCATAACAGTCAGCGCCCACAAGACTCCGATAAAACTCGGAAATCCGCAGCACGCCTCTCCTGTTTCTTCCGTTCACATGGGGGGCGCGCCTGTAACCCTTGTATTCCGCCGGAAGGGATTCATATGCTTCCTGCAGCCCGGCGCCGATTTCCCTGTAGGTCTCATCCGTTACCCACATGCAGAAATCAGGTCCCCAGTCATGATCCCCTGACAGTTCGTCATCATATCCGAAACAGTCGGAGCCTCTTCCCACAAGTCCTACGGCAATCCTGCCCTCATACCCGCCGAACTGCTCCCGAATCATAGGTACCCCATATGTCTCATAATATTCTCTTGATATGGCAAGGCCGATGCCCGCCGGTTTTTCTCCGGCTTCGATCATGTCTGCACCGTTCTCCGCCGCATTTACCTGCTTTTCTTTATCCCCGGCTGCACTTGTATATTCCTGCTCACATGCCTCCGCATTTTCTTTCAGACGCAGGTATGCATGGTTTCTGCCGTTGCAGCGCTCCACCAGCTCCATGGCTTTTCTGTAAGCATCACCCGCTGCCCGGTACTCCCGCCTGTGGAAGTGCCACGCGCCCAGGGCAGACAGCGCAGCCGCATAATGACTGTCTATAATACCTGCTTGTTCAAAAACCTCCATTGATTTTGCCGCATATTCCCCGGCCTCCTCCATCTGCTCCAGCTGTACGCAGGTGGCTGCCAGGTTGGCATAAGTCACCCCCAACTCATACCCGCTGCCCTTCTCTTTCACAATCTGCAGCGCATTCAACAGGCACTCCCTGGCCTTTCCGTACTCCCCCAGTTCCTGATAAAGCAGACTGAAATTGTTCTGAAAGCTGGCTGCCAGCATATCGTCAGGAGCCAGCTGCTGTCGATAAATCTCCTGTACCTGAAGATACTTTTCCAGAGACTCCTCCAGGCGTCCCCCTGCTCTGTACGCATTTGCTACATTGAGCTGGGTGGTGGCATAAGGAATTGTCCCGGCAAGCCCCATTCTCTCTGCCTGGGCAATCGCCCTGTCTGCAATCAGCCAGGCTTCCTCATGCCTGCCTGTCTCCCGATAAAATCCAAGAAGCTCATTCAGAAGCCGGAGCAGAATGCTGTCATCCTGCTCCGCCACCGCCAGGGCGATACTCTCCTGCATAAGCTTCTCGGCTTCCTCTCTTTTATTTTCTTCCAAAAGTTTATCTATCTGTGAAATTATCTCCTGCATATTCATGACAAATCCCTGCCTTTTCCAGATATTCTAAACTTGTTCTTATTTTCTCCAATCCGTTGACTTCCAGCAGCATACTCCTGTCCTGCAATCCATACTGCCTGATACTGCCAAACATTTTCTTCCAGTCAATATCACCGCAGCCCAGTGCCAGATGGTCGTCCAGCTTCAGATGATTGTCATTCAGATGAAAGTGTCTGATATAGGGGGCCAGCCTGTGAATCCATTCTTCCGGCGCCGCTCCCTTCGTCAGCATCATATGAGCAACATCAAGACAGATGCCGAAACAGCTTTCATCCCGCAGACTGTCCGCCAGTTCCGCCAGCTCCGCCGGAGATGTCTCCTTCACATTTTCATAATAAATCTCCACGCCGGACTGAGCCGCCAGCTTCCTCGCAGTCTCTTCCATAGTCTCCAGCCAGTTGCTGTAATATCTTTTACCTCCGGCAAATTCAGGCTGGAGCCCAGCGTGAAAAATCACTGCCCGGCAGCCCAGCTCCGCCGCTATCTCCGCCGACTGCTGCATCCGGTACATACTGTGTCTGCTGATTCCCCTGTCCCAGCTGAAGGGAACAATATCATAAAACGCGCCGTGCATGGTATCCACCCTTTCAGGGCGTTCCAACTGCCTGTACTGCCTGATTCTTTCTCTGATGACATCTTCTTCGTCCAACAGATCCGGGTTAAAAAAATCATTATATTCAAAGCCAAGGGAATACTGTTCCGCAAGCTCCGCATATTCTTCAATTCTGTCAATTTCGGGAATAATCTCTATCATTCTTCATCCTCGCGGTGAAAAAATAATTTTATGTCACCCGGAAAACCGGCGACAGCCTCCTTGAACAACTGCAGCACTTCCTTGTCAACCTTACCCTTCTCCGCCATATCGTCCAGGACAGAAAATGCCTTTTGCTCCTCCATGGACTTCTTATAAGGCCTGTCGGCACTTGTGAGAGCTTCAAACACGTCAACCACTACCAAAATTCTCGCCTCATAGGGAATTTCATCGCCCTTAAGACCTCTCGGATAGCCGCTGCCGTCCAAAAGTTCATGATGAGCCCCCGCCCACTCTATGATGTGAGGATAACGCACACCGAAATTCATCTTCCGCAGATACTTCTCCGTATACTCCACATGAGAACTGATGACCTCCCTCTCCGCCCTTGTGAGATTGCCGGAGGCGACTGTCAGACATTCCGTCTCCTCAAGAGACAGGTAGTTGATCTTCTGCCCGTTGGAATCGGTATAATTCATTCTTGACATGCTCTGGATATACGCCACATCCTCCTCCGAAAGGCGTGGCTTTCTGTTAATCTCCTCCACCCTTTCCCGGGCATCCAGAAAATAATTCTTTCTCTCTATCCACTTGTCTTTGCCGATCCTGCCCTGCAGATAATCTATGTTGTACAGCAGTGCAAGGCGCTCAAAGCGCTCCAGCACCAGCTCCAGCTTACTTCCCAGCCTGGTGGTCTTGTCAATAATGTCATTGGGTATTACCAGCTTGCCTATATCATGCATCAGCGCCGCCATCAGCAGTTCGTCCCGCTCCGCCGGCCTATAGAACCTGTCAAGCTTTCCGGCCTCATGCTGCGCGTTAATGTAATCTACTAGGATCATGACATAAAGGTAGACATTTCTGGAATGATAATAATTGTAGGGAATACGGGTATCAATGGCATCTGTGAATACCTGAGTAATGGAAATCATCAGATCCTCAATCTCCTGCACAAAGCGCATGTTTGCAACCGCAACCGCCGCCTGTGATCCAAGAGACTGAAGCACCTTCTCACAGTCCGCGCCAAAGGGAATGATCTCGCCTTCTGCGTTCTTGGCGTTGATAAGCTGTACCACGCCGATCAATTTCTCCTCGTGACTGATCAGGGGAAATACCAGCATAGATTTTGTCCTGTACCCTGAGATCTTGTCATACTCCCTGGGACCGCTGAAGTCAAACTGGCTGCTGTTGTAGGCATCCTCTATATTAAGAAATTCCCTGTGAATTGCCGCATATGCGCAGATGTTCTTTTCATCCATGGTCACCGGCGGATATTTTTTATCCTTGGCACCCTTCTGGTCAATTCCCATGGACTTGTTCTTCATAATACAGAACTGGAGACAATCCTTCTCCAAAAGATACAACGTACCTCCGTCACAATTCGTCAGTTCCATGGCACAGTCTATGATCTTAGACAGAAGCTCATCATAATCCCTTTCTGATGTCAGTTGAATCCCTATCTCAAGTATTTTTTCCGCTTGCATCTGTTCCATTCGTTCCCTCCACCAAGAAAACTTCCATGTCTTCCTGTCTGCCCTTTAAACTCTGGCTGCCGGCATATACAGCGCTATATTGGTCCTTTACCTGCTCGTACAGATTTTTGCTTATCAGAACCTGTCCGCCTTTGGCTATACTTTCCAGCCTTTCCGCCACATTTACAGTATCGCCTATAGCCGTGTAATCCATCCGGTAGCTGCAGCCGATATTTCCCACAACCGCCCTGCCGCTGTGCACCCCCACTCCACAGGCAATCTCAATGCCAAACTCATTTTTAAGTTCAACATTTATTTTATCAACTGCGGCCACAATGTCAAGCCCGGTCTGTACCGCTTTGCAGGCATAGTTCTCCACATCCAGAGGCGCATTGTATACCGCCATGACCGCGTCTCCGATAAACTTGTCCAGCGTTCCGTCATTGCGGAAAATCGCCTCCGTCACCATCCCCAGATAACGGTTCAGTATCCCTACTATTTTCTCAGGCGAAAGTCCCTCAGACATAGAGGTAAATCCCCTGATGTCCACAAACAGAACAGCAATCTCCCGGTCACGTCCCCCCAGCTCAATCTTGTAATTGCCGCTCCGCCCCAACTCATCCACCACCTGGGGCGCCATATATGTCCGGAACACACTCAATATCTTCCGCTTGCGAACCCTCTCTGTCAGATAACCTGTGGCCACACGCATCAGGAAGATGATCAGCACGAAAACGAATGGTACAAAACATCCCCAGTAATATCCTGCGCTGTACAGACATTTTGCGGCAATGACGATTCCGGCTTCCAGAATCACACCTCCCACAGTATTCACCAGAAAACTGTTATGGCTGACCAGCCACACATAAAAGCCCGCAATGATAAAAGCTGCCAGCGCCTGAACCCATCTGTTGATATTTACATAAGTACGTCCGTTCAAAAGCGCATCCACATGATTTGCCTGAACCTCAACCCCGTTCATGACGGTGCCTCTTGCTATGGGCACCATATACTGATCCATCATTCCCTGGGCATATGCGCCCACCAGGACTATGCTGCCCTGAAATACCTTCGGGTCGCATCTTCCCTCCACTACATCCACATAGGAATAAACCTCATACATTCCCGGCTCAGCGGTATAATCAAATCCGTAAATGCTGTTTACCTGATCCGGCTCACGGCTCTGCTCTCCCGCTACTTTCCGGTATTCATCATATATCTTCCAGGCAAAATTCCATTCCCGGACGCCGTCAGCTGACTCCGAAAGCATGGAACGCCGGACATAATTGTCCACGTCCTGTACGGTATTGGTAAAACCGTGGGCTGTCACGTCACGCAGCGCTTCATATGGCAGTTCCAGATTCTCCACGTACATAGTGTTGATCTGATAGTCACCACTGTCCGACTGCATTACTTTTGTACCGTAGTTAATATAGGACGCCATGACCACATGGGGAAACCCGGACGCCGCTTCCGCCAAAGCGTTGTCTCCCGCCTGATCTCTCTGACCCACAAAGTTAATATCGAAGGCTATAACCGCCGGAGCATGCTCCTTGTCAAAGGCATTCAGCAAATCTGCCGCCTGCTGTCTGGTCCAACCTGAAAAGGGTCCCATTTCCTCCTGGGACCTCTCATCAATTCCTATGATCTTGATCCGGTTGTCCACCGGCTTCTCCCTGACATACAGCAAATCGCAAAACCAGTATTCAACTTTGTCAAAGGGTGCCCAAAGAGTAAGGCACCCCGCAAGAAAAGCTGCTATTATGATCAATAAAACTCTGTTCTTAAATCCTGTTTTCTCATCGTTCATTTTATCAGCCCTACGTTGTCGGTGTCGGAGACTCCGAAGGTGCCGGAGATTCAGACGGTGTCGGCTCCATCATCCAAAGAATCGTCACTCCCGTCACTTTGTCAGTGCCGGAAATCCAAGTCTGTTCGGTCGCAGTCGATCCGAAGGATTTTTTCCACCCCTGGATCGTTTCGCCGTTCCAATTCTGCTTCGGCATGTCTGTAGTGCCTTCCGGCAGACAGACACACACGTCTTCTCCATCTTTGCCTGCTCCCTTAAAAATCACAGGCCAATACTTCGTCGCTCCGGTACCTTCGGCATCATTTCCGGAAACATCCGTCACAACCTCCTCCCACACAGGGTAGAGCGTAAAATTCGACCAGACTGCAAAAGTATCAAAATTCCATTTTTCACCACTTTCAAGATACCACCCAACTAACTTCAGACTCACACCGCCGACATCAGTAGCAAGAATAATTTCCGATTCTTCCGGCGCCTTCATAGTCTTTCCGGCTTCCACAGACTTACTTACAGCGTTGCCACTCTTTCCGTATACATCACTGATTTTCTCAAGATCTTTTAATACCCAGACATAGGGATTGGCAAAAGTCACCGTACATTTCACAGGCTGCGGAGTAGGCACCGGCGTAGGTGCAGGTGTCGGTGCAGGTGCAGGCACCGGGGTCGGTTCCGGCGCAGGCTCCGGGGTCGGTTCCGGCGTAGCTGCAGGTTTCGGTGTCGTTCCCGGCTTTTTCGTTGCCGCAGGCTTCGGCGTCGCTGTAGTCTCAGGTGTTATTGTCGGCTCAGGTGTCTCTGTTGGTTCAGGCGTTGCCGTAGACTCCGGGGCGGCCGTAATCTCCGGAACTTCTTCCTGATCCGCCGGAGCGGAAGGGACATCATTTTCAACAAGCTGCACACTTCCCATATTCAGGCCCCTGCCCGACTCGTTTATCTCCTCCAGACGCTGGAGCATCTGTTCATTCATCACATCCTCGCTGATGGTCTCTCTTTCAACAATGACTGTCGGCGGATTGCCCTCTTCAAACTGCATATACTCACCGGCATTGTAGAGAACAGGCTCCTGCCCATCCATACCCAATGCCACGGCTCCATCATATACCAACAGAGAAACAAGCCCATCCTCTCCCCTGTCAATCTCAAACACAGTGCCGCGCACAGACATGGTTGCATTAGGCGTCACCACATCATAGGATGAGCCCTGTCCCAGAGGATTCTGTATCTCGCTCAGCACACTTCCCTGTTCCAGGAGAATCGATGTCCTGCCACGGGTCTCATCACCCTCCGCAACCACCTCCATGGATCCGGATTCTGCGAGCATCACATATTTATCTGTATCGAGCATCAGCACTACATATGCGCCTTGTCCTGTATGTACGGAATCCCCGGAAATCAGGTTCATATTCACGGCTGCATCCAGATCTCCGATTCCTTCCCTGCCTATGGTCACTTCACCGCTCATCTCCACAATCTTGATAGAACGGTAGCTTTCTCCCGTTTTTCCGGCAAACACTGCAATCACAATAACGACCGCCGCTGCAAACAGTGCTGCCGCCGCTGCTATGCCTATTTTTTGATTTTTAGACAGTTTTTTCATAATGATTACCCCCATGTGCGCATATAATACACACCTCTGTTCCATCTATTGGTACTTTCGTACTTTATATCTTACTCCATATTGGTTTTCCTTGTCAACACAGTATTGCTCTGCTCACTAATTTATCGTATGTCTTCCGCAATTTATTTATACTTATCCCCATTTTTATTATTGGGACTGCTGCTCAGAGATTTTTGTGCAGGCCCGTCAAGCAGCCTCCCCGCTCCATCGAACCGCGATCCATGGCATGGGCATTCCCAGGTCTTCTCATGAGGATTCCAGACAAGTTTACAGCCCATGTGGGTACAACGTGCCCGGAATTCTCCCTCCCCACACCTGCACTTTTCTTTTCCCCGTGTCAGTCCTGTCCACAGCCCTCTTACACTCTCCTTCATATCCCTCCTGAAATTCTCTCTCGCCGCCTCCGGCCGGATGCGTCTGGGCGAAAAGAGACTTTCCCATGGATTACGTTTTCCCGTGATCATGTCTGTCAGCAGCATAGCTGCCACCATGGAGGAGGTCATTCCCCACTTCCCGTAACCTGTGGCAACATACCAGTTTGGATGCCACAGAGAATATCTGCCGATCAGCGGGATACCATCATGGGGCATGCAGTCCTGCGCGGCCCACATGTGAACAATCTCAGCTTTCGGATAAAACTTGCACGCCGCTGCCTTCAGACTGCCAAAAGCACCTCCCTTTCTGCTCTCTCCGGTCCGGTGGGAATTTCCGCCCAGCAAAAGAATATCTCCCGCGCTGCGCAGAGAAAGTCCCGCTGCATCCACACTATAATATATGCCGTGAAGGGGCTCACAGTTCTTCAGCGCTACCACATAACTCCTCTCCTGGTGCTGTCTTAAGAAATAAAAGCCGGGAATATCCTTAAGAGGATAATGGGTTGCGAAGACAACGCTTTTTGTCAGAAATCTGGCCCTGTCAGTACAGACTATCTGACTCCCTACGCTTTTCACCGGACTGTTCTCGTAAATTTCCAGCTTTGCCGCCAGCGCACGGATAAATTTCAGCGGGTTGAACTGTGCCTGATCTTCGAAGCACACCGCCCCCACTGCCACAAAGGGCAGCTCATGAATCTCCGCCTCATGAGCGATTATCCCCAGAGCAGACGCTGCCGCCGCCTCACTGCACAGCCC
>JAIDME010000373.1 GCA_029050705.1 Acetatifactor sp. | reverse complement strand
CAAACGGTTCGCACGGCTGTATTAATACACCGTATGATGCAATGGCGAGGATATATGAGATGGTGGAGGTCGGAACGCCGGTTGTAATGTATTATTAACAGTTCAGCCATGGAATGATTTACAAGCTGTGCGTGGGTGCTTGCACACAAAGCACTGATTGCAAATCATTTCATGAGCGGAGCGCCCTCATATGAAATAAAAAATGAGCCGCGAAGCGGCGTCGGATGCGAAGCAGACTTATTTTTGAATGTGAGGGCTGAACTGTTGCGGCATTTTCTTATATTTCATACTCCGCCAGTAACTTCTGCCGAAATCCGGCGTCTGCCGTAGCCTGAAGCAAGTCTTCCCGGCGTTTTCCTTTTTTCTCCGCATTCCTCTGAATCTGGTCCAGTGCATAGCACATATCTGCTTCCTCCTCACTGCTTTCTTCATTAGTCACAAACTCCAGATGCTTCCTGATGTCTTTTATATTCGTGCATGCATCTATCACATCCACTGCACTTTTCGGTATCCGGGAAAAATTTCAGATCCGAATCCATCTTCTGAAGCGCCTCTTCCGGAATCTGCCGCATATGGATGATATGTATCTTATAGTCTCCTGCCATCTGCTGTAATTTCAACGGCAGCGCGGAAATGTCATCTGTCATCTCGCAAAGAGACAGCGGCCTCTCCCACTTTTTCTTTCCCCAATACAACATCAGGTTCAGAACCGGCTTCACTCTGTCTTCCTTTGGAATCCCTTACCGAATACATCCCCTTAAGCTGCTCATACTTCCAGTCTTCCGGCAGTTTCTCTCCCAGATAATACTCCAGTACAGAACGTATCCTGGCCGGATCGTTCATGTACACGCCAAGTGCAGCATTTGGCTCTCCCATATTTCTCCTCCTGCTTTTCATTATGTGAGTTCAAGCAGGGGTTGACTGTCAGAAAATCAGATATCAATGAGACCGGCATAAGATGCCGGAAAAAGAATGTCCTGCTCGATATAAGAATATTTTTGTTGATGAAATTGTATCATATATTATTTATTCTGGCAATGGACTATTATACAAAAGCTTCCATTTTATTTTCAAACTCTGAAATGCTTTCTGCCCTGGCGGCCGCTTTCAGCCACTTATTTAACACCTGCAGATCCGTTTCCTTCTGAATACGCTCACTCAGTATATCAGGTATCTCTCCCAGTTCGCCCAGCAGCTGCAGTACATCCTCGGCCTTTCCCTCGGCTCTACCCAAATCCCTGACGTATTCGTCCTCCCCATAGCGGTCTCTGACTGCCTTTAAATGTGCCTCATACCGATACCGCAATGCTTTTCCCAAACTCATCCGCTTTATTACCTCTGCCGCTTCCGCCAAACCTTTATTCTTTGCCGCCAACATATCCAGTTCCTCCGTACTCTCCGCGTTGAACAACCGAATCCAGTTGTCCATCCTGTCGCCCTGCAGCTTCTTTCCCAGTTCAATGATATGTATTTCCCACAGCTCTGTCAGTTCCGTGCCTTTCTCATCCCGCAGCCGGTAAATCGAATGGTAACTTTCTCCCTCCAACAGCCGGAAATCCAGAATACCGATACTGATACACCGCTTAAGCCTGCCATAATCCTGGCCGACCCGTAGATCCTCCTCATACATCCTGGCGAGATAAAAAAATTCTCTCTTTAACCAGTGTTTCTGCATCCTGACCTGCAGTTCCACGTTGATCTTCGTGTCATCATTCAGCTCCAGCGCCATGTCCAGAATGCCCTGTTTCTGACTGTGATACCTCTTCCACAGATGGGGAATCACCAGCCTCGCCGTCCTTATGCTTTCCAGGGGAAGCCCCAGGACATCGCTGAGGAATTGCTTCCTGACATTCTCATGGGCAAAGACTTCACGATACACATCATCGTACTTCAAAGAAATAAGTTTCGTTTAATCAGTTTTCATTTTCCTCCTGTTTCCGCAGGAGGGAAATACCCTGCCAATCCGGCACATTCTTCCGGGAAGTCTCCTGCTTTTTTTTGATTTGATTGAATTAAAAGCATAGACTTTCCGAAAATAGAATAATTGATTTGACTTTTCCTTATGTTAGAAATGATTATGCTTTGTCTATGATGATATCATATGTGAAGCATTTGTCAAGGAAAAAATCATGCATCTGTAATCTTTGGGTTTACAGCGCCAAGAGCTTTGCGGAGATTATTGGCTCTCTATCAGTTTCAGTGCCTCCCAGAATTTCTCCATGCATATCTTGGCATCTGTGGACACCCTTATCCATCCTTTCAAGATACCTCTGCCATAATCCCTGACCCAGACATTTTTCTCCTTAAGTACTCTCACTACCATTCCCGAATCCTTCTTCGGGAAAAACAAAATATAATTTCCCTCCATAGCCAGCCTCCCGCAACCGTTCTGTAAGCCACAAACGCCCCTCCCGCTCCGTTTCTATTAAACCGGCCGCAAGTTCCTTGTTCCGGATCACTTCCTCCGCAAAAAAAATCGCTATATTATTTACGTTAAACGTGGATTCCGCCTTCTCGATAAACTCTATCAGTTCGGCATTTCCGGACACATATCCGATTCTTAATCCCGCCATGGAAAATAACTTCGAAAATGTGCGGAGAATAAGCAGATTGTCATACTCCTTAATCAGGGGCATAAAAGTAGGCGCATAAAAATAGTGGTACGCCTCATCAACCACAACAATCGCGCCGACTGATGCCGCACGCTCCACCACCTTGCGCACAGCACTTTCATCATAGGTGCTGCCAATGGGACTGTTCGGATTCAGCAAAATAATAATACCTGTCTCTACATCCACAGCCTGCAGAATATCCACGATGTCAACCGAAAAATCTTCTTTATACTCCACCATCTCATGCTTCATACCAAACATTTTGGCATATACATCATACATTTCAAAGGTGGGTGTAACTGTTAACAATTTTTTCTTCGGCTCACCAAAGCACTGAAAAATAAGCCTCATCGCCTCATCTGAACCCGCAGTGATCGAAATATTCTCACATGCCGTTCCGTCATGCTCTGCCAGAAGCTCTGTAAGTCTGTCCTTCTCCGGGTAAGTCGCTATGAACTCCGGCGTAATCTTTACGACTACAGCATCAAAAAACTCCTTGGGCAATCCCTCCGGATTCTCATTCATATCCAGTCGAAGAACACCCGCCCTCTCATCATGAAATTTCACGCGATACAAATCTTTAACGTTTTCATTGACGTAGTACATCATTTCTCTCCCCCACTCCTCCACAGTCTTTATTGCCAAAATAAATGCATCGCAGGTATTTGCGCATTGCCTTCCGGCATCTGCATTGGTTAATATTTTGCAGATATTTTAATGATACCACTTTCAAGTTAATTTTTCCATTTAAAATCTTAAGAAACTTTGTTTAGGAAAATTCAGAACTGTCATGCTTAAAATAATATGCAATTTTATCATTTTATGGTATACTGCAAATTAACAATAACAATGCCAATGAGGAGGCTACTTAAAGGTTTACCGGCAAAACATTAATGATCACCGGAGGAACCGGTTCTTTTGGAAATGCAATACTCAACAGCTTTTTGGCAACAGATATCGGTCAAATTCGCATTTTTTCCAGAGATGAATTGAAGCAGGACAATATGCGTCACTATTATCAAAAGGAATATCCTGAGTATAGTGACAAACTGAAATTTTATATCGGGGATGTACGGGACCGCCAGAGCATAGATCAGGCTATGCACGGGGTTGATCTTAATTTTCACGCGGCTGCACTGAAATAGGTTCCGTCATGTGAATTTTTTCCGCTCGAAGCAGTAAAAACTAATGTGCTGGGGACGGAAAACGTGCTGCAGTCTGCTGTTGAAGCGGGTGTAAAAAAGGTCATCTGCCTGTCTACGGATAAGGCCGCTTATCCCGTAAATGCTATGGGAACTTCCAAAGCAATGATGGAGAAAGTCATTGTTGCAAAATCCAGAACAATATCCGCTGATAAGACAAGCATCTGCTGCACCAGGTATGGCAATGTGCTCTGCTCCAGAGGGTCGGTGATTCCTCTGTTTATCAGTCAGATCAAAGAGGGGAAGCCTATTACAGTAACAGAGCCCTCCATGACCCGCTTTGTGATGAGTCTGGAAGAGGCAGTGGAACTGGTAGTTTACGCATTTCAAAACGCAGAGAGTGGGGACATCATGGTTCAGAAAGCACCTGCCTGTACAATTGGTGCGCTGACTCAGGCGGTAAAAGAATTGTTCCATGCGGACAATGAAATCAAAGTGATCGGAATCCGTCACGGCGAAAAGATGTATGAAACCCTTTTGACAAACGAGGAGTGCGCCCATGCCATTGACATGGGAAATTTCTATCGTGTTCCGGCAGATAAAAGAGATTTAAATTATGATAAGTATTTCACAGTCGGAAATGCAGAGAGGGTAAAACTTTCGGAATTCAACTCCAATAATACAGAATTGATGAATGTGGAACAGGTAAAGAAGAAGTTGTTGACACTCTCTTATATCAGAGATGATTTTCTTCTGTAGGGCATCCGTTTCCTGCGGTGTGCATCAGGACCAGTACAGAACGTCCGGAAGCGCTGGACAAGGCCAACTTTGTGCTGGCAGGTATCGACGAGCATTCGCTGCTGCAGGCGGTTGAGGTGGCGGTGGCTTTAAATAACTCAGGGTATCACGGAACACCCGTTCCAGATTATACGGAAGAGAACGTCAGCACGAAGGTGGTAAAAATCATTCAGAGTTACACATCGATTGTAGATAAAATAGTATGGAAAAAGTGCTGAGTATGACTCAATTCCCCGCAAACACTTGCGGGGAATTACAGTTAAAAACATATTAATTCGTAAATACAATCTGCCCGGCCTTAAAAGCCAATAGCATTAACTCTATTGATTGTGCATCACATCTTCTAAATTTCAGATAATAATATAAAGTATCAAGAAAATTTCTAAAGGCGACCCCTTTTTCTCCAACAATAGGCATGTTTATATTATCTCCAAGCATAAAACTGGTCAACCTGGTCAAGAGAAACTTTTCATTAACATATAGATATCTGTCATCGTCAAGCTGCCTCACTAATTGAAGCGGTTTCCTTTTCAACATCCAAAAAGTTTCATATGCCTTAACCTTGATATCATTGACATGATCAATTTTCTGATAGTCTTTTAATCGCTGAATATCAGAAAAATAATCCATAACGGCATGAGTTAAGGCCATTTCATGTATATAAGCAATCTCTTCCAGTTCATTTTTTTCCAAGAAATCCAGCATCTCTTGACTGATTTGCTCAATACGGCTTTTGATTATCTCCTCTCCGCCTATAGCTTTTACCAGTTCATCATAGTTAATATATGTGTTCTCAATATTAATCATAAATTATCACTTCCTATTAACTCATATACCATGCAGCAATTTTTGCTGGGAAGAAAATCCCTATACGTCTGATATTCCTTTTTTTCAACTTCACCGGTATGAATGCGTGAACTATTACCCAGCTTATGATTGCGAACCTTTCCACTCTTAACCAACGCAATCCCGATATCAGCGATTTCCTTTGCCTGCTTTACCTGCGCCTTTGATGTTTTCATACCTCTTCCTCCTTTTTATTCATCAAGTACCAATCTCAGACAATCATTCGGTGTATTCATAGGTTTTTGGGGGTTCGAAGTAGCTTGAACAGAACCTTCTGTTTTAGGATTGTCCCCATCTGATGTCTCCGCACCCTGCGTACCATTACCGCAACTTGAATCGGCATATTTAATATTTTCTGTTTCAAGTATTTTTAAGCGATAGAAGAAACTGCTCATCTCATCTGCCAGACCAGACAGCCTGTTCAGCAAAGCTGTATATTCTTTTAGAATCTGGTCATCCTTATAATACGGATAAACGACAGCATGATCCACCTCACCCCAGCCTTCTTCAAATAAAGTACGAACCTGAATCTCCAGATAGACCCCTTTATACTTTATGATGTAATGAACCGAACGATACACCTTTCCATCAATAACGCAATCAGGCGAAAGAACTTTATCATATATTTCTCTCGCATCCCCATTTCTTATGTGTACTTTTGGCTTCTCTGCAATGTAAAAATGGTTTTCATCGGTATCAAAATCCTTTATAGAATCTCTGATGTAATATTCCACGTTATTATCAAATTTTGAAACAATATAGTTGTGAAAGCTTGTCCAATCTTCTTTGAAGAGAACAAAACACCTTATCCCAATTAGGTCCGTAATAAACTTTTCATAATTATCCTTATCCAATAGCTTATACTTTTTTTGATTCTCATTTTTCCTCTTAATAATCTTAGCTATCAGGTGTTCCGGATCTTTCACTCTGGTTCGAAAAGAATGTATTTTAACCTTTTCATTGCCACATGCTTTATTTCTAATAATATCCTTTAGATAATTATCTACAAAATCATCTAAGATACTTTGATATCTGTCATACTTATTTTCTCCAAAATCTGTATATATATCACAAAGATCCTCCCAAGATACCTCTGCACTCAATAAGGAATCCTCTTTGATATTGTATTTTTCTAAGAAACTCTCTTTCGTAATCAATGCTCCTACCTCTATTATACATTATTTAACCTCAGCGTGCAAAAATAATTTCCTACCGTCTTTGTTATGTGTCGCCTTGAATTTAGTAATATTATAATCGAGCATTTTCTTAATTGCAACCCTTTATTTATTTATGTTTCCCCGTTTTTTTTAACGCAGAAAATCCATAAAACTGTCCCTGTTCTCTTTCGGTGAGGTTTTCGGCCTTCCCAGGTCTGCCCTGGCACCGACTGCACACTTTACCTCAATCAGGCTGAGTACCGCCGCATCCTTAGCCTGCTGCAGCTTCTCTTTCAGTTCCTCCGGTGTCTGAACAGAAACAGCCGACTCATACCCACAGCCCAGCGCAATCTGCGGAATATTCATGGTCCCTGCCACTGTAGGCATTCCACCCACACTTTCATGCGCTTCATTGTTGATCACCACATGCACGAGATTTTTGGGCTTCCTGTTTCCAATGACAGCCATAGCGCCTAAATGCATCAGAACCGCACCATCGCCGTCAATACACCAAACCTTTTTATCAGGTTTATGCATTGCAATTCCAAGCGCAATAGAACTGCAGTGTCCCATAGAACCTACCGTCAAAAAATCATATTTATGAGACTGCTCATTGCGTTCGCGAACCTCATACAGTTCTCTGCCGGCTTTTCCCGTTGTTGCCACTATTACATCCTGCCCTGCTGCCTCTGCAACACATTCAATGACCTGTTCACGCAACAAGACATAGGGATTCTGATATTGAATCTTTGCATCATTCTGTAAGGCACCCTTTTTCACCACAAAGGCAAGGCTTCTCCCCTGTGCAAACCATTCTTCACTCTGCGCCAGTTCATGCTGAATATCGCTCTCCGAAGTATCAGCATCCATCACATACACCCTTAGCCCCAAATCCTCCAGCAGGCGAATCGTCAATTCCCCCTGGTGAATATGCTGAGGCTCATCATGAACTCCCGGCTCACCTCTCCAACCTACAATAAAAATACAGGGAATTCCATAAACCTTTTCACTGGTCAGTGACAAAATAGGATTAACCGCATTCCCAATCCCGCTGTTCTGCATATAGATAACAGGAATCTCGCCGGTGGCCAGATACTCACCTGCCGCCAGTGCAACCGCATTTCCCTCATTGGCAGCAATGACATGCTCTGAAAAAACACCTTTTTCCTGCATAAGACAATCACACAAAGCCCGAAGCTGGGAGTCGGGGACACCTGTATAAAAACCGGAATCCAGTATATCAATAAATCGTTTTACATTCACGGATCATCCCTCCTTTAATATCCTCCAATAAAGTTCTCGAAGATCTTCTTTTGTCAGTTCTACTGGATTATTGCTTAATCTTTCTACATTTACGGCCGATACAAGCAGGTTTATTTCATCATCTCTAATTTCGCGGGAAAACTCCAAATCCCAATCTTTTCTTAATTGCTTAAGAAATTCAATGGAAGCTTTTACTGTCAATTGCCCAAGACAGGCGGCAATTCTTTCAAACTGCTCTTCAAGGAATTCTTTCCCTCGTATATCTGCACACCTGTCCATATGCAAACACATATATTCCCACAATTCCGGCAAACATAACATAACCGCACGGCCATGCGGAATACCGTATAACGAAGTAAGCTTATAACACATTGCATGCGCAGCTGTTGTTTTTGTAAAATTAATTGCCTTTCCTGCTTCGTTTGCTGCAATTAAAAGTTCCTTCTCCGCGCCGTTTCCCCTTACATATCGATCCATGTTACAGACAATTCTTCGAATTGCACGTTCAGCATACTCGCAGCTCTCATCACAGGAATGTACGGACCACATGGATTCAATCGCATGGCTTAGCGCATCCAGAACCGTTACCTTGCGCTGGCCGGCAGGTAGCGTCCGCAGATTGTTCTCATCCAGCACAACATACTCCGGTACGATTGCCGGATGAGAAACAGATTGCTTCTCTCCTTCATAATAAATTACCGCAAACTGTGTAACTTCACTTCCTGTTCCGGCAGTAGTCGGCACAGCAATCAGCGGTGCATTATGAACATGAACAGAGCGAACAAGTTGGCCGTCCTCTCTCTTTATCTCCAAGCCCAATTTCACACATTTTGCAACATCAATGGCACTCCCTCCGCCAACTGCCATTATAATATCACAATCATTTGAAATAAACCGATTTATGCCGAGTTCCACTGACGAATACCTGGGATTCGGCTCAAATTCCCGAAATATAATCACCCTGCCGCCCAGTGTCTCCACTTCCGCATGCAGCCATTGGAATATATCCAGTTTCTGCGCAGAACGTCCGCATACAAGGAATACCTTTGAATACTTTCCTGCGCAGAACAATTCGTGAAGTTTCTCTTTATAGTTATGACTCTCAAGGCAACACTGCCGCATTTATTCCTCCTCTGGTATCAAAGTTATTATATCTTTGATCGACATGCACATTGCATCTGCTTCCTTGGCCCTATGATGCTGCAGAATGGATTTTGCCACATTCTGCATTGCAGGGAACCCGCTTCGTGTCAGGTGGTTCGCATATATGACTATATTTACTCCCCGATTTTTAAATTCTTCCTCAGTCACTTGTGGAAATGCAGTAGGCACCACGACAATGGGGGTGATAACATCCTTTTTCCGAAACTCTTCCACAAATTCAAATATTTCATCCGGCTCCTTTTTACGGCTATGGATCATAATACCATCTGCACCGGCATTTACATATTCATGTGCCCTATATAATGCATCTGCCATTCCCTGTTCCAAGATCAAGCTCTCGATTCTGGCCACTATCATAAAATCATTTGTCTTTTGTGCGTGCTTTCCCGCTTTTATCTTTTGACAGAAACGTCCTACATCATCCTGAGTCTGTGCAACCTCTGCCCCAAACAAAGAATTCTTTTTAAGCCCGGTCTTATCTTCAATAATCACCATGGAAACACCCATCCGCTCCAGAGAACGCACGGTATATACAAAATGCTCGGCGAGACCGCCTGTATCACCGTCAAAAATAATCGGTTTTGTGGTAACCTCCATAATATCATTAATTGTCTGGAATCTGGATGTCATATCAACCAGTTCAATATCCGGTTTACCCTTTGCGGTTGAATCACACAGACTGCTCACCCACATCGCATCAAACTGATACGCTTTACCCTCCTGTTCAACCACGGTGTTTTCGGCAATCAGTCCCGTAATTCCATTATGCGCCTCTATCGCATTGATGCACCCTTTCATACTCAACAGCTTTTTCAACCGCCCTCGGCGGACATCCGGCATAGACAGTTCCATCCTCATCCGTCGCTCTAAACGGTCATACTTTTCATCATATACATGCGGAAATTCAATCAGCCTCCCACCATAAGAATCCAAAATCTGTATTACCTCATCCCGTATGGTTTTCTGAAAACCTTCCCGCCAGTCATCTCCATGAACGACAAAATCCGGCCTGATCGCGCACAAATTCTCTTTATAACTAAGCTCTGTCTGCTCAACAACCTCCGACACTTCCACCAGGTTCTTAAACAACATCAATCGCTCCTCATAGGGAACCAGCGGAAAGCGCCTGTAACTTGCTACAGCAGTATCCGAAAGCACTCCTACGATCAATTTCCCATATCGTGAAGCCTTCTTCATCAGCGCGATATGCGCGCTATGAATCACATCTACAGAAAAGCTCATGTATACTTTTCGTTTTCGTAATTTCCTCCATTCGGCACTTACTTCTGCCAAATCCTCCTGCGTATCAATTTCCTTACATAAATCCTCTTTCACATCCAAAGGATATAAATTCATCAAATCGGATACGTTGTTCAGCGCATTCTCAGCGTAGCAGCCGCATTCACCATTTTCACAAAAATTTATTATCTCATCCAGCCACACCCCCCAGTCGCTTTGCCTGAGCTTGTAAAGCGGCTGCGCCGCAACAGCATCACTAAAAAATTCAATGCCAATCTTTTCTACTTTTCCGTTATGTACCACAGCCTTAAAATCTTTATCCGGAAGTTTTTCATCGGATGATACCACAACGCAGGAATCCGGATATGCCATCAACTTATCAAGCACTCCGCTGTCCCATACCAGATCTCCATGCAGCAAAAGACAATCGTCATCTCTCAAGACATCCCTGGCGCAATAAAGGGAATAGATGTAATTTGTATCTGCATATTTTTCATTGTATACAAAAGTGTAGTCCAAAGGCAGATCCAACTGCAGACAATACTCCTTGAGCTTTTCCGCAAATGCACCTGTGGTAATTACAACTTCCTTCACCCCGACATTCATCAGTTCTTTCAGCTGCCAGCTCAAAATGGTTTCTTTCTCATCCAAACAGGTCATACATTTAGGGCATTCTCTCGTCATGTCCCCCAAACGCGTTCCTCTTCCTGAGTTCAAAATTATCGCTCTCATCTGTCTCAATCATCCCCTATATCCCAATCATCTCAATAATCAGTGTCTGCCGATTAAGCCGGTTCCATTTCGCACTGGCTGGCATGTACCGCATACCCATGGTCAATCAGAATTTCCCAGGTTGTCACTATCTGTTACTTGCCATATACTCCTTCATGCATTCAACCAAATAGTCATTTTCTTCCTCGCATCTTACCGCTAAACGGATATACTGTCTCCCGTTCCCTATTTTTTCTGATAAATCCTTAATCAGAATATTTCTTCCCAATAGATAGCTCGCCATGTCAATACTTTTAGTTCCATCGATAATCTCGCACATAATATAATTTGCCTGCGATGGAATTGCATGTAAGAATGTCAACCGTTCAAGCTTCTTCAAGAAATCTCTGCGCGTAATCTTTATTTTATTTATTGCCTCCACATAGTCTTTATTGTACTTCTCGGCAACCTGCATATAAAACTCGCCAAATGAATTTATATTCCAGATGGAAATTTTTTTCTTTATCGCTTTCACCATCTCTTTATCTGCACTTGCCATGACCCCTAGCCTGACACCCGGAACCCCATATGATTTTGAAATACTTTTAATTACAAACAATCCTTCTTTATAAGTTTCCAAAATATCATCGGAGATTAAAGTTAATTGCTCCAAAGAGTCCCCGTTATCAACAAAATCTACAAAACTCTCATCAACGATCAGTTTGATTTTTTCCTGCCTGCACCATTCTATCAACCTTTTTAATTCTGTTATATTAATATAATTTCCACTTGGATTATCCGGGTTCACCAATACCAGAATATCCACTCGGTTTGCCCCAAAAAAATCAATAATATCGTTTACAGAATAGGTAAACTGCGCATTATCTACACCCATATAAATACTATCATCTGCATCATACCGATTAGGATACTCCTCAAAAGTCGGGCGTATAAATCCCGCCTTCCCATGCAAACTTTCCATTAAAACCTGAATTAATTCGGCGGCGCCATTACCAAGAACAATATAGTCCTGATCCACACTGAAATTTTTTGATGCAAGCAGACTGTTTACTCTCATTCCGGACGGATATTGTGTCAACAGCGTTTCAAAATTGGCCTTTATTTCTTCTGTCATTTTGGCAGGCGGATAATATGGATTCACTAAATAGCAAAAATCCAGAAGTCTGGGATAACGCCAATATCCGCCATAACGCTTTGTTATCCCCTTATATTTTTCGGTGTCATTCTCTGTAAATAAGCTGCATGCTATATCTAAATCCTGAATATCATCTATCTCATACCACGCTTGTCCTTCCAACCGTTTCGCGCGGATCTCCTTTGTATCTAACATAGCGATCAATTTAATGACCGATTCGTAATATTCGTTATTTCCCATTGCAGTTTTATATGCTTCTAAAAATGGTACATATGTATTTTTCGAAAAATGCTGGCTGAATTTGTATATATTGACAGTCTTATAATATTTATCTTTTTCACCGAATTTGAGATATTTCCCCGGGATAAACTCACAAATGCTGTCCTCAGCATCGAGAACCATACAGGTTCCGTCCATCCAGCTCTCAAATTTATCTACTAACGCAAGCGTTTCCCTCTTATCCTGAAGCAGAATATCAATGACTTCTTCTTCAAATATCAAATCAGATTCCAGGATCAAAGTATCTTCTGCGATAAGATAATCCTTTGCAAGTGCCAGCGAATAGATATTATTTGTTTTATAGTATACACTATTATCTATAAACTGGATAGGCGTCTTGATATTTAAAGAATAAATATAATCCATCAGCCTTTGTCCTTCATAACCGACAACAATCACAATACGGCTCAGGTATTTCCTGTCAAGTATCCTTAACGCTCTCTCTATCAGCGTTATGCCATTTACCTTTACCATACATTTTGTATTATTCTTTGTCAGACTTTTAAGACGTTTACCCATTCCGGCTGCCAGTATCACTGCCTGCATATATTTCACCTCTTTATTTTACAACTTCATTCAATCGCCGGTACTCACAATTCTGCTGTTTCTGTGCTACTCCCATAGTTCCATGCCCCTATGCTGAAAATCATTCAAGCGAGAGGGCACTGCACCGTGTCTTCAATAATCTCTCCAAATTTTGTACGTTCTCCCGCTCTTTTGAAGCGAGCCAGGTCCCTGTATTATGATGAATTGACAACGTCTTTTCCGAATAAAAATCACCCAGACCAAAAGTTCCTTTAGGGGACATTACCTCCGCCGGATATATTACCACATCATTAATTTTTTGGTACTCATTGACAATTCGAAAACCATGTTTTTCAAATACCGGATGCTGATAATAGTAACACGGAACTCTATTTTGCGTTCCATCCGGATTGATAAAATGTTTGTTGTCATAATAATCTCTAAGTTCCTTTATCAATGAATTTTCAGCTACAGCTCCAAAACCTACACCTGCATTAATCCTATCTGCACTGCCCATTGCAAAAAATGCATTGTCACATAATAGCGGATCGAAGTTACCAATTACTTCCACATCTGTATCCAAATAGATTCCGCCATACTGGTAAATTACATCTAACCGCGCATAGTCGGGCACGAATCCCCATGCTCTGCTTTCATACGCTTCCCGCATATAGGGATGTTTCATAAAATCATAATTATCCTCGTTCCAACATCTAATTTCGTACTCCGGATTATATTTCTTCCAGGAATCAATCCATTTTTGTAATTGGGCCGGCAGTGGATTCCCACCTATCCAAAAATAGTGGATTATCTTCGGAATTTTAGGTTCTCCCTGCGTAAAACTATATTCCGGAGCACTTTCCTTCGTATTCCTGATCAACGCATGAATATAACACTCTAATCCATTTAATTGAGGTATCGCATCCAGCTGACCAATCATTTCTGAAGCATAAGTATGCGGAGTTATGAGTACAGCAATATCCTCTATCTTCTTGCCCTCGACTCTTTTTACAAATGAATCCACACTTATTATCTCAATATCCTGACCTTTAAATGTTTTATGCTTTCCCCACAGTTTTTCGTTGTTATCCAACACAGCTTCAACCTTTTTATTTGAGCAATAAACATCCACACAATTTTCTGTTATTTTACCGGCACCGAATATATATAACTCTTTATTTTGTATATAATTTATAAACTCTTTCGGACCCAGATTGTTTAATTGAACCATTGCTGCCTCCTCATTCATTTGATCTGAATTATTCACACTGACTTCAACAATTATGAAAAAACCTAAGTCAAATCAAATTCTCAGCCATTACTTCTCTTTCCATCTTATAGAGCATATCCACACACTCTTTTACGTATTTTCCGACAGCTGTTTCCTCCGACATCTGGACTCCGTAGGCACCGGATTTGTAAATTTCATACAGGGCTTCAATTTCACCGATTGTCGGAATCGGTTTCGTCTCCATATTCTTTAACACCTGTGTTGCCAAAAATACCTTTACATCATTAAACAAAGCTTTTTCTATAATAAACCGCTGATATCTAGGGACCTTCTCTATGCTGATATCCGTAGACAAGTCGCCTCGATCTACCAAAATAAACTTAACCAGCGGAAGAATCTCATTAATGTTTTTTACTGCGTCAATCGTCTCAATTTTAGAGATTACCTGCGTTTTACTGTTCAGCATTCCCTTTGCTTCCTTCACATCTTCCGCCGTGCGCACGAAGGACAGACCGACAAAGTCAAGGCCATACTGATTTGCCAGTTCAATTAACTGCTTATCCTTTTCGAACAAAAACGGCATTTTGTCATGAATACCACGAACATGAACACCCTTATTGCTGATCAGTACTCCTTCCGACTTAGACAGAAATTTGATTTCCTCCGGCCCTGCTTCCACCACTTCAAATTCGAAAATACTGTCATTTGCCCAAGCCGTCATGCCCGGCTGCAGATGCCTGTAAAAATCGGTATAATTAAAGTTCTCATTTTTAATCACAAACTCTTTTCCCTTTTCCAGCACTATCCCTTTATCCAGATTCTTGGTACGAACCTTATTTCCGGGCAAATCCATTAAAATATCGGCATCCGGAACCTGGCTGCGTATTTTTTTAACATATGCTTCAATATCCGCAATGTCTCCATGCGCACCATTAATACGGTAAATATTCCTCTCATTATGAACATCCGTCAATGGCACCTCATTAAGCAGCGAAGGCCCAACCGTTAAAATAAATCTCTGCATCTCATTCTTCTCCTTTTTTCTTTGTCAAATTCATAAAAATATCACTGTCTTTTATCTGCTGCATTCTCAGCCAATAACCGGCAATCAGGGATGACAGCATGGTCGTTAAGATCAACACTGTAAAAAACTCTAGATTTATGATCTGATACGAATATGCAACCGTGGCAAGGACAATCCCCGGGCCTCCCCTTGCATTCATTGTGACAGCGAAATTGGCTATTGTGCGCTTATTAAAATCGGAAAACAGCAGCATGATCACAGTTCCGATGGCTTCCAACGAAAATGCCAAAATGAAGAACAGTACAAACCGAAGCCACGAAAAGTTATGTATCACATTCAGCTGAATCCCCACCAGCGCAAAGTAAATTGGTATGAAGAAGGAAAATGAAAAGTCTGAAATAGTCTGTATCCTTTTATCCGTCTCTTCATCCGCCCCTGAAAATGATTTAATTATATATCCCACCAAAAATGCGGAATACATGATATTTATACCTAAAATATATAACAATCCGGCAGTCGCCAAAAGGAACACAAAACTAATCGTAAAGAAATCTGTTGACTTCATCCGAATTGTTCTTTTATTAATTTTTTCCGTAATTAATTTTGCTATAACAAACATCCCTAAAGTGAAAAGAACCACCAGCAGCATATCTGTCCACTTTACCTGACCGGTACTTGCAATACGGGTCGCCGCATTCAGTAAGATCCACAGGCATAAATCCTGAAAGGTTGAAACCGTGAGTACCGTATTGGAAAATTTTGTATTCATAATTCCCATATCAAAAAAGATTTTTGATATTACCGGAATGGAGGTGATTGCAACTCCTATCAGGAAAACCAAAAAAAATGATACCTCATTGCCGCCTGTTTCCATGTAATAGGGTTGAAAAAGATTTACAAACGGAATTGCCGCTAACATAGGAAGTATTGTTGCGCCGACAAAAACCAGCATGATTGCTTTTCCGTTTTTTCGATCCAACTCAAGCTTTGTATTGAAGCCGGAGGAAAACATCAGAAAGATCAATCCAAGCTGATAGAAAATATTCAGCACTTTTCCTTCTGAACTGTATGCCATAAAAATCTGCTCAATTGCAGCCGGGAAAAAATGATACAGACAGCTTCCTCCAAACAGCATACCGCCGATGATTTCTCCTACCACCTTAGGCGCTTTCATTTTTTCAAACAACTTTCCGAACAAATATGCTCCGAGTAAAAGCAGCGCCAATGCAATAAGCGTTCGGATTATTTCCATTTCATTCAATGTTTCCAGTTTCATAGGATATCCTTCCTTTCTTGCACGATTTTCAATATTATCGCACAAAAAACAGATATCAATAAGAGTATTTGCTTAAGTTTATCCACTTTCCAAGAAAATGAGAATATCATTCTACATGCTGAATAATTTTGTACACCGTAGAAATGCTCAGATTATATTTAACGGCAAGTTGAGTAATCTCATATTTCCCGCTGTAATAATCATTTTTCAATTCATAATTGCGTTCATCTTTGCTGGACCACTCCGCGTCACTCGGAAAATATATTGTATTCCCCCCAAGCTGCTGAATAATTTCCTTATAGGTTTCATCTCCGACGATGTTTCTCAGAATAGCCATTGCCTTTTTGGAGTCCATATCACCTCTTTATTCCTCAATAAATATCTCTTTGCAATTCAGTATCGCATCAAATATCTCATGACGCATCATTGTCTCATCCGGCATATTTCCCTCCGAAATATATTTGCGGATGATAGTTCCGCTGATCTCTGTTCTGTGTGTCGCATAATGAGCACAATGCTTGTCTGTAACGATCTGCCGGCATTTATTGCAATAATACGGTTCTCTCGTTAAAAGAAGTTCAATGCCCAGTTCAAACCTTTCCGCTAATTTCTTCGCCAGTTTGTGCGCATCATATGCCCCATAAAACCCGCCAACACCGGCATGGTCTCTGCCGATAATAAAATGTGTACACCCCAGATTACGCCGAATGATCGCATGGAATACTGCCTCTCTCGGCCCGGCGTAGCGCATCTGCGTCTTTAAGCCCGCCATATAAACGCGGTCCTTAGGATAAAATTCATCCATCATACGTGTATATGCCGCAATTACTGCCTCCTGCGTGAAATCTCCCTTTTTCTTCCAGCCGATCAATGGATTGATAAACAGTCCGTCACAGACCTCCAGTCCGATTCTCTGAATATGCTCATGTGCTTTGTGGACAGGATTCCTGGTCTGAAATCCAACTACGGTTTTCCAGCCTTTCTCCCGGAATATTTTTTTTGTTTCCTCCGGTTTTAAGGCACCTTCCAGAAAAGAACGCTCTGTCAGCTTCGTAATACCGCCCACACGATAGGGCGATTTGCTTTTCTCATTGGCCACGCCCGGATGAGACAGATCCAGCGTAGCAAACACTTTCCGCCAGTCTTCATCAGTTGTCTCATATTTACCGGTCACTGTCTGCTCTGCAACAATACGCCCCTCATATAACAGTTCTAATTTGTCTTCCTCTGTAACTGCATCATATACCTTTTTATCAACATCAAGCGTAACAGGAATCGTGAACACATCCTTCTTATTGCTCAATACATATTCATCCACAACGGAGCGGAAATCATCCTCTGCCATAAATCCCCGCAACGGGTATAAAACTCCTGTCTCAATGTTGATAATATCCTGTAAAGTCTTGTCCGAAATAGGAACCTGATATGTACTCATTTAATCCTCCCGTTTCCTGTATTGCTCCCCGTACTTACGTACGATATAGTCAATAACAGCCTGATACGTCTGCTCCTCTGTCAGATTATCCACCTCCAGCACCAGATCTGGATTCTGCGGTTCATCAAAGGTAGCGTCAAGACCCACTATTTGGGTTTTTCCCACATTATCTCTATATATGCCCTTCACATCGTTTTTCATACTGTTCTGAAGGTTTTTTTTCAGGTAAATCTCATTGTATCCTGCTATTTTTTTCCTTGCCAGCTGACGCAGATGCTCCAGCGGACCAATATTGCAAACAATACCGATAATGTCATTTCTGTCAAGGAGATATGCGCCCAGGATGATGCGCTTGATATTTGCCTCCCGGTCCGCATCGGAATAACCTAAGTCCCGGTCGAACAAGTCCCGAACTTCATCACCATCCAAAAGATAATTTTTCCTGCCAAGTTCATTAAAATACGTTTCCAGTTTCCTGCCGATCGTTGTTTTTCCCGCACCGGAAATGCCTATCAACCATATGATCATTTTACCGCTCCTCTCTATAGCGGACTGCTAAGCCCGCCATCATGATATTAATTGAGTTATTATCACAGAACATGTCCCACTCCAAATGGAGATTTATGAAGTAACTTCCCATTTTCACTAATCCGGGATAACACCACAACATTATCTTTACTTTTAATAAACAGCCTGACATTTGACTCACTGTCTTCTTCAATATTTACTACCTTGCCCGGTAAGCAACAGTAATCGTCTATATCATACTTTACTCCTGATTCTACCTTTCCCACATCATACCTAACGCCATTATGCATAAAGTAAACCCCTGTACCGTGAGGTTCTGCCATAGCTCTGAATAAATTACATATATAGTCCGTATTTTGGTTAAAGTCACTCAGCATTCCTAATTCCGGAGTTATCTTGCTGCAATAGACCCTCTTACCTTCCTGCTTAATTGCTCTTAGATCCCCACTGCAGATGCCCCTCAATACTTCCGGCGTCTTTTCAACAATTTTATTCGTTAATTCTTCATAAACATCACTGTATGTCTGCTCTTTCGAAATCGGTATATGCTCCACATGATATATATCTCCATTATCCATATTTCTGTCCATACGGTGAATTGTAAAACCCACTTCCGGCTCTCCGTTTATTATTGCCCACACATTAGAACAAAAGCCTCGATATTTAGGCAGAATACCTGCATGCAGATTTATAATTCTATATTTATCTACCAGCTCCGCAGGCAGCAATTTAGGATACGTCGCAGTAAAAACGATATCTGCTTCCGGCAGGCTGGCATCGTTAAAGTCACATATCTTTATTTTCTTACCTTCTAAAAACCTCGTATACTCGTCAGAAATATTTAATTTCGCACTTCTGTCCGGAATAGCTCCAATAATATCTATATCCTTATATTTTAAAATTTGATTAATAATTCTTTTTGTTACAGTTCCCACTCCAAGAATGATAACCTTCATGTTTTTTTCTTTCCCCCACACTTTGCGTTTTTACGCACTCAACAAATATTTCTGACCCATATTCCGGGAAGTCGGCACTCATTGCATACAGCCCCTCCAAAACCTGAGTATCTATAATATTGTTTTTCAGCATTGAAAGCATCTGAGCATGTGTAAATGGCTTAACAAATGCTGTTTCACGCTTTAATATCTGAAACCCATTTCTTTCAATAATATCTGAAAATGAACGCAGATCATATACTCTATTCTGCTGAAAAATTAAGTTTCTTTCTGTCATTTCAAAGGTGCTTTTTATAATGTTCATACGCTGCGCCAACACCCTGTGAAATGAGTTTGCATTCGGTACATTCAACAGCACAACAGTATTCTCATCAGAAATTGTGCCTATTGCTTCCAGCAGTTCATCCGGATTCTCCACTTCATGCAAAAGACCGGCACAGACAATAAGTCTGGTGCCTCCCCCTATCTTGTTAATCTGCTGCAAATAATGTTCTTGAACACGTTCTATCGCGTCCTTTCCGAAAAAATCATGAATTATATGTATTTTTTTACTATCTGTGCCCAGCTTTACCGCATTTGCATAAAATTGATCCCCCGGTTCAATCAGTGTATATTCCTTATATGATTCCTCCGGAATAAATTCAAAAAGAGGATGCATCCCGCAGCCAATTTCTAAAATGGCGTCCGGACAAATGTCATCTATACATTCCAATATCTTTTTTCTTCTGTATTCCACCTGGTAAATCTCAAAATCCTCTTGCAGGTAATCATCTTCATACTTCGTAATATTGCGCACCTTTCTTCCTCCATAAACAAATTTTCTATCCACTTTAGCCGCATGCTGTCCTCATCTACATATCAAATGAAAGTGTAATTTTAGGTGTCATCCCGCAGCCAATCGAACTTTTAAAATTGCAGAGTCCGATATTTGGAATTCCTTGCTCTGATGATGGTCCTATATCAAGAAACTCAAAATTTCTTTCCCCGTAATACCGTATTAACTCATATGCCAAAAAATTAATCGGCTTATATTCAGAATATCCGGGGATATCTCCCCAATAAATTACCTGAGCTATCTTCTCCGTAACATAAAAAATTTGAGCTGCCGCTATTATTTCCTCTTGGAGTCGAACCGTAAAAAAATCATATCCTGTGAGTTTAATCGTGTCCTCAACCTGTTGAAAAGACATGTGAAGCGGATACCCTTTAGCCAATCTGTTACACTCAATTATATCG
>JAIDME010000372.1 GCA_029050705.1 Acetatifactor sp. | reverse complement strand
TCCGCACACACCGGCGTCGACTTTTCTTTCGTACACATCGGTGTTGGTTTTTCTTCAGAACACGCCGGCATCAATCCGGTCTCGGGACAAATCGGAACCGGCTTTGCCCCGGAACTCCCGCGCCCCGGCATCTCCATCACATAGCGGTAATCGTTTGTTTCTCCGTTTGCCTTTTTCAATGCACCGCATGAAACCGCCACGCCGAAAATCCAATTTGTAAATCCCCGTACCATCCCTAATTGCAGCGTAAATTCCGCCACCGTAATCTTTCCGGAAAGTACAAGACCAACCAGAACGAAGTACGCCAGAATCTCCTGCCCCGCCACACAAAACTGATTTCCGAAGGCCGGAATATAAAAACGGAACTCCGCACGTCTCTGAAAATCTACCGCATCTGCATGAAGTTTCTTAAAAATACGGTGAAACCACCCGTCCATATGGTATACGCGGATATCCTTTCCGGCTCCCAGGTCGAGACTTATCTTCTGTAAATATTCCTGCTTCCGATGTACTTCCGACAGTTCGATGCGATGCCTGTCATAATAACGGACGGCATACCCGCGGAGCACAAAGTCCAGCAGAAAGGTAAACAGCAGAACCAGCAAAATACGGTAATCCAGTGTTAAAACCGCTGTTGCATACGCAAAAAGGCCGAAAAGCTGTACGATAAATTCTACCGACTCCGTCATAAGCTTCTCTGCACCCCAACCGCCTCCAATGACTGCTTTCCCGCCCAGGCTGATCTCTTTCTGCCGCTCAGCAGGCTCCACATTCACGTAATCCTTCGTCAAAACTTTCTCTATATAATCGTACAAAAAGACATGAAATCTTGTAAAAGTGCGGCAGTCCTGCAGATACTGTCTGCTGATATCACAGCAGATTCCCGCTGCCATGGAAAGAAGCAGCATTCCCATCATGACAACGAAAAACTTCTTTGGCTCCCCTTCCATAATACCTGCAATGGCAGCAGCCGGAATCAGCGTTCCGAGAAACGGAACAAGCACCCGGCATATCACATAAAGCGGCGTTACCCATATGGTTTTCGGATAAGCGCGAAACAGTGCGCGTGTTACACACAGCACATTCCGGAATACAGAGGCATCCGTACTCCGTGCCGCCCCTCTTTCCTTTTTCTCCTGCTGTTTTCTTTCCATAGTTTCCTGTCTCCTGTCCGTTTAATAACATATACCTCTTTGCATCTGATTGCTGGTGAGTATAGTCTATCACACAACCGGATATAAAATAAAAAAATGCACGAATTCTCCATATTCGTGCACGAAATTTACGATACAAAACATTAGCCTGAAACCTAATCAAATACAATGTAGTAGCAGAATGTCAGAACGGCGGCCCGCCTACAGCGGCAGCATTACCTCTGTCACAAATACTCCCGGCTCGTTTTTCCGGTTTACAAAGCCCTGATATTTTTCCGCTACCAGATCGATCCTGTGCAGCCCGAACCCGTGGCTGCCGCGCTTTTCACTGATCAGCTCAGACAGAAGCTTTCTTCGCGTTTCGGAAGTTGCGTTGGTGACACTTAAATATAACTGTTTCCGAAAAATGCCGATATAAATCCTTAAGAAACGCTTCTCCTCCGGCACCTTCTCACAGGACTCAATGGCATTATCCAAAAGATTCCCGATGATCGTACAAAGATCCACATCTGAAACCTTTAACTGCTCCGGCACTTTTGCCGTACAGTCCACTGCGATCTCCTTTTTTGCCGCAACGGAAAGCTTACTGCTTACAATCGCGTCCACACTGACATTCCCGGTGCGTATCGCTATATCAATGCTGTCCAGGTCTTCTTCCAAATGCTCCAGATATGAGAGGGTCTCATCAATTTTCTGCATGGAAAGATACGCTTTGATCATCTGCATATGATTGTGATAGTCATGCCGCCACCCGCGCATGGTATGGTAAATATTCTGCACCTCGTCACGCTGCGTCCTCAGCACCTTATCCTGATACTCACCAATACGTTTCTCCTGCAGATGGGACATGATCTTTACTGTAACAGGGATTGTTACCGCCGCTGTCAGAAAAACCGCTGCCAGACAAAGCACCGCACACATTCCGCCGCTCATTCCGCTCTCCCTCTGTAATAAGCAATAAATGCCTCGTTTAATGCCTGATACTTTCCCTTGCTGACCGGTAAAAACTCGCCGTTCTCAAGCTCACATTCCGTCTTCCCGATCTGTGTTATCCGAGAAATATTAACACACAGTCCCCGCCGCATCAAAAAAAATCCTTTTCCGGTTAGCTCCGCCGCGGCATCGGAAAAATTTGCTTTCCATCTCCACGCTTTTTCACCGTCCGCCGTCTTTAACACTACGTAATGACCATCCGCTTCCGCATAGAGAATTTCCCCAAGCATAACACGATTCACTCTGCCGTTTGATTCAAATACAAAATATTCCGGTTCTTTCTGATTAACATCCTCCGAAATCCTGCTTAACAGCGCAAAAAACTCCGGTTCTTTAACCGGCTTCAGCAGATACTGTTCGGCGCCTACCTCATATCCTTCAATGGCATAATCTGCAACTCCGGTGAGAAAGACGATCTTTACCCGTTTGTCTTTCCCGCGTACCTTTTTTGCCAGCTCCATGCCGTTCATTTCTCCCATCTGGATATCCAGAAGCAAAAGGTCATATGGCGGCCGTTCTTCTGCTTGAAACAAAAAATGCTCGGCACTGCTGTAAACATCTACCAGCGCACGGCTTCCGGACAACTTCTGCCATCTGTCTAAAAGCGTTTTCAGGTAGTCTGCCTGAGGTTCTTCATCCTCGCAGACCGCAATATGAATCATCATTTGCCCTCCAAAAAATGCAATCAATTGCAGATTACAAAAGTATTATATCAAAAAAATGCAATTGATTGCAAATTTTATCGGGTTTTTCAATACATCTATTCAGCCAGATACATTTTCAAACCGGCCTCTATTTTTTGGATTGCCTCATCTAAAGACTCCGTACCTTTCAGGTATCCTCCCAGACATTCAATCAATACCTCACGTATCTTGGCATCCTCTCTGATCGGTCTGTCCAGCGTCCCGCACATGTCAACGAGCCTCTTAGCTGTCTCCTTTGAGTAGGATTTACTGTCAAATTCCACATAGCTTCCGTCATCCGCCATGATCATAGTGGTCGCAGTCATATCCGAATGATCCTTTTCCGACTGTTTTTTCAGGGAGAGACTGTTCACCGGAAATCCGTTATAATATTCGGAATCCTGCACCTGCTGGGACAATGCAAACCTCAGGAAATCCCTGGCGGTGTCCGAGTACCCGCTCTTCGAGCAGATGCCCATCTGTACGGAAGGAATAAAGCTGCTTTCAAAAGCTGTAAAGTCTCCCTTGATATAATCCACCATAGACATGGGAAACATACAATCTACAAAACCTCTTACATCGGTAAGGGCAAGCTTTGCCTTTGCAGCCAGATCCCACATGCCGTAGCTGAGTTCATTCTCAGGCCGCTTGTCAATCATGCCGCTGTTGTCCGCGATGACCTTGAGATACCCCAGATACTTACTCAGATTCTCCTTATCCAGCTGCTTATCACGAACAATCCTGTCGCAAAAGTAGGTGTAGAACAGGTCTACCAGTTCGTCCACCGTCCGGCTGCCCAGGTAACTGTAATCCGCCTGAGACAAATAATCAGCCATTGCTTCCAGGGAGTCCATGTTTTCCGGTGCTATATCCCTCCCCAGCGCAAGAGTGAAGCAAAACTGCAGAGGTACCACATATCGTTTTCCGTCTTCACCCACATAAGCGCCGGTGATATTGGACAGCAGTTCTCCGCTTTCCTCCAGCGGTCTTACCACATCATCCAAATCCTCCAGAAGCCCTCTCTGGGCATAGGACTCCATGTTCAGATGGTCCATTACCAGAATATCCGGCGCATCATCCCCCATAAGCATGGTATTCAGCTTCTTATAGACCGTATCGTAATCCGGCGTGTCATAATAATACATGGGATACTCACTCTCTATATTAATCACCACTTCGGGATGAGCCTTATGGTACAGCGCCGCTGCCTGCTTAAGCAGAGAACTTTCGTAGACCGTGTACAGTTTCAGCACCTCAGTTATCTCTGAGACTGCATTGGGATCATACTCATAAAAGTTCAGTTTCTGTCCCTCAGTTGTCTGAAAGAGTGCATAAATACCGCCGTCCTCCACAGCAGTCAAATTCAGACACCAGTAATCAGGCATACTGAAATCCGTCTCTATTCCGGCCACCAGCTGTTCCCACCGACCTTCCTCTGCATCCGGCGGAAGACGGAAAATACCGTTCTCGCCGGCAGCAATGAGCGTTCCGTCCTTCAGGGCGTCGAGGAACAGGCTTCCGGAACCGCCGAAGATTACCACGCCTTCTTCAGAGTTTCCTGCGGGAAAAGGAATTGTCAGAATACCTTCTCCCTTACCTTCCTTTCGCTTTTCAATCCGGCTTTCAACACCATCCGACGAGCAGAGATAAACATTCTCGCCGTCCGTCACCACATTTCCCTCATAGATCACGGAAGGATTCTCGCTCTCCAGTATACTGCCATCCTGTGCCGACAGAATATCCAGGGAAGTGTAGGAGAGGACTGCCAGCGTGCCGTTGTCTAACGCCGCCAACCCCTGAATCATTTCATAGCCTCCCCACTCTTCATTGGGGACGGACCACTTTTCCGGGGTTATATCCACAGCCTCATCGGCACCTCTCCACAGATGTCCCCGAAAGGAGTCTTCTCCCTCTGCCACATATCCTGCGTAGAGATATTGTGTGCCATCCGAGCTTTGCACCAGTTTTACCTCCACCCAGTCTGCATTTGGCAGCTCCATGGCCCCAAGCCAGTCCTGTGTCACATTTGTAAATGTGCCATCCTGATAAGCCCATTCCTCCAGACAAACCTTTTCGTCCTGTTTTTTTGTGGCCAGCAGATGCAGGGTATTTTCCACTGTATACATCTGTGCAATAGATGAGTCTGCCAGTTCCGGCGGCAGTTCCACCGACTTTTCCACGTATCTTCCCCCGGCTCCTTCCAATGTGCCGCCGCTCTCCGAACCCGGCAGGCCTGCCTCCTTTGAATCTTCCTTTCCACAGGCGCTCAGCACGCCTGTGAACAGGCTTACTGCCAGCAAAATTGCCAGCAGCTTACTACATTTTGTTCTTTTCATTTTCTGTCACTCCTTTACTGAAATGTATCACTACCTTTCACAGAGTAACAGGAAAATGTCAAATACCTGTGTCCGACATGTGCCTAAGTTGTAAAATCATACAACAGTTCAGCGTTGCAGCAAGTCACGCCGCCTTAGATAATGAGTTCCTGGCAGCTGATAGCAAGTACGACTGAACTGTTACCATAATGGGCAAGATGCACTATTGTAATTCAATAGGATATGTGCAATAATTATGAAATTATTGATAACAGAAAATTAAAACTTATGGAGGGATATTATGAAAATAAAAGAATTATTCGGTGCAACATTGATAGTCGTATGTCTGGTAACAGGCTGTGCATCCAATCCTATGGCTGCGGTTTATAATAATAATCAAAAGATAGCAGCCGAAGCCGATACATATAGCCTTGGTAAAGTTGATCAAACTATAGAAAATGGGCACTTTACGGCAAGTGTTGAAAAAATGGAAGGCATGGATACGATATGGGCTTTGGACACAAAAGAAGACACTACACTGGATATTGCATACACATTAAATGTTTTATCTGGTAAAATGAAACTCGTATTGATAAACCCAAAGGGGGAAGTTTCAATTATTGCAGAATGTGACTGTGAAATGACAGATTCTGTTCAAAGTACACTGAATTTAGAAATAGGAAACAATAGAATTAAAATAGTTGCTGATGAAAATACGAAGTTCGATATTAATATTTCTATTTCAGAGGGTGACTTTCAAAATCTGGGAATGTGGGAATGACTTCCCGTAACTAATTCAAACTATATCAAGGGAACGCCGCTCAAAAAACAACGGACGCTGCAGCCGGTTCCGAACATAGATACAGATGCACATTGAAAAACTCCTGATATAAGGAATAAGTATCACTGTCTGCAACGGATACCACAACATTGTCCGCCTGTATGGCGGCATAGAGTCCTTCATCGCCGATACTCTGATACCAGGGCAGCTTTTTTGCCCCGGAGTCCGTCTCTCCGCCGTAAATCAGAGTATAGTCCTCCTCCGGGCCAAAGGAAAGGGCATAGTCTCCGAGAAGTGACATCAGACTATCCCCGTCCTGATACGGAACAGGCGCGGAACAGCTTATCGATGCATCCAGAACCTGACCGCTGACCGCACTCAGCGTCAGCGAGGCATCTATGTTCCGGTTGCTGATAGATACTGTCCAACAGCTGAACCACGGAGCAGCTTCTATATCCTGCCCTGTAGTCTCAGGGGCCCAGAGATAGCAGCTTATCCTATATTCCCCTGAAAAAATATCATTTAGTCCAAAATGCGGCAGAAAGAATTCCTCCAGCCATACCTCCCCGCAGTCCATGGCCTGAATCATGGTAAGCTGCCCCTGCAGGGGTTCATGAGGTCTGACTTCCCCTTTTTGTTCCAGACTGTATACCAGCTGCAAAAGCTCCTCTTCCGCCAGCTGATTCAGGACAAGGGCATCACCCACTTCCACCGTCCCTGCAGTTTCGATCTGAGGCAGCTCCACCAGGCCGCCGCCTTTCAAAAGCTTATCCTGTTCTCCCAGCAGCCTGCTCTGAACCAGAAATAAACCGCTGAAAGCGATGACGAAAGCGCACAAAACTCCCAGAAAGTTTATAAATACGCTGCCGGATTGTCTGAATTTCTTTTCTTTCACAGGCCACCTCCATCTGTCATTAGCTGCTGCTCCGGAATGCTCAGAGAAAAACTTACCACAGTGCCTTCGCCTTTGCCGCTCTCAAAGTGAAGTCTGTCCCCGTGTATTACTGCAATCTTGTCGGCCAGGGCAAGCCCAAGTCCGGCTCCGTGCTGTTTTCTTGAACGGGCCTTGTCTACCATATAAAACGCTTCCGTAATGCGGGAAAGCTCTTCCGGTTCCATACCACAGCCATTGTCACGAACGCTGATAAGATATTTCTTTTCTTCATTTATCTGCCCCTGCAGTTCTATCTGGGTTGCACCCGCCTTTATGGAATTGTCCGTCACATTGATCAACAGCGTCTTTAACAGGTCATAGTCTGCCAGGACGTAAGCCTGCTCCGCCTGAAGCTGAAATTCCACCTGTCTCTGCTGAAAGAGAGGCAGCAGCCCTTCCTTCAGATCCTGCAGCAACTCGTCTCCGGGCAGCTCTGTAAGAAGAAAATCCTGCCTGCCCAGCACGATCATATCCATCAGCTTCAGTGAAAGGGCTTCCAGACGCATTCCCTCATTCCATATGTGCCAGGAAGCCCTGCGCGTCTCCTCCCGGGAAAGTTCTTTCTGATAAATGGTGTCCGCGTAGCCGATGATAGAGGTAAGGGGCGTCTTTAACTCATGAGCAAAGTTTGCCACAAAATCTTCCTTTGCCCTGGCGGCCGTTGCAAGCTCATCAATCTTTTCTTCCACAGCGTCCGCCATCCGGTTAAAGCTTCCCGCCAGCTCCCCAATCTCGTCGCGGCCCCTCAGGGAAAGCCTGTCTCCGTAATTCCCCTCCGCCATCCTGCGGGCTGCTTTGGACATCTTGTTTAGCGGGCCGGTAAGAAAGGCCGACAGCAGTATCAAAAGCGCCATGCCTGCTGCCATGCCGATCAGATAACAGCGCAGAAAATACTGCCGCAGGGTTTCCTGCTGCAGAAGCGTCTTGCTGATGTCCCACTGTGTGACAAAGTAAAGGAATTGCCCGGCAGCAGGGGTATTATCTGACACCGTCCCGTCTTGGGCGGAAGATATGTTTTCCAGCCGCAGCATGCTTCCCACCAGGATAGAGCCACCCTCCCCGCTGCTGCAAAACTGCCAGGTATGAGCATTCTCTGTCAGACCATCCAGAAAGGAAGTATCCATTCCCTGAATATTTGAGTACAGAAGAGAATGGTCCTCCGCAAAAAAAGCCGCCGGAACGCTGAGCTCGGAGGCCAAAGCACTAAACAAGTCTCCGGCCGGGTAATCCTCCAATTGATATGCTCCTTCCGGAAAAGACTGCCGCACGGTAAAAACAGGTAAGCTGTCCGGTTCAGGCTCATTTTCATAATTCACAGAAACCGTGATGGCAGTAGTCGTCAGCATTGCGGACTGAACAGTAAATTTATCATACTGATACTGCTTCAGGGCAAAATCCGTTTCCCTTGCCAGACTGCTCTCCAGAGAATAGTGGAGCAGGAAATACCCCGAGGCGGAAAAGGCCAGTCCGAATACCAGCATGCCCAGCAGAAATATCTTCGTAAAAAGCCGCATTTTATCCCTCCAGCCTGTATCCTACACGAAATATGGTCTTGATCCTCTCCTCCCAGCCCAGCTTTTTCCGCAGCCTCTGAATGTGGGAATCCAGCGTCCGGGTCTCACCGAGAAAAGGCTCTTTCCACACCTTCTCATAGAGACGGTCCCGGTACAGAGCAACATTTTTGTTCTGCAGCAACTCCACCAAAAGGTCAAATTCCTTTGCGGTCAGCGTAATCGGATGCCCGTCCTTCTCCACCTGTCTGGAATCCGTCCGAACAGTCACATCTCCCAATCGGAGCAGCTCCGCACCCGACTGCCTTCTCCGAAGCACTGCCTCCACTCTTGCCAGCAGCTCACCAATCTGAAAGGGCTTTGAGAGATAGTCATCCGCACCGGCCTTCAAGCCCTTGATCCGCTCTTCCACGGCACCTTTTGCCGTGAGAAAAATCACCGGCGTGCCTGTGGGTTTTATGTGCTCCAGCAGGGCATAGCCGTCCAGCTTTGGCAGCATGATATCCAGCAGGACCAGATCAAAGCTCTTTCGCTCAAAAATATCGGTTCCTTCCATGCCGTCATAAGCGCAGGTACACTGATAGCCTTCTTCTCTCAAATTCATACAGAGCAAATCCGCAATAGATTCATCATCCTCAACAATCAGAATATCCGGCACCGAATTCTCCTCCTCTCCGCATCTCCTCACACGAACCTCTTACGAACTGCTTCACATCTCAGTATATTCCCGGCTATTGTAACATAAGGGGCATAATCCTGGAATAAAGTTTAGCATTTTTTAATATCCGCATCCGTTTATTGCGGTGATTCCGGCACATTTTCTCAAAAAATCGGCTGATTTTCGAATAAAGGAAAGTTGATCCGGTACATCAAAATGTTCAATGGCCAGATATCCGTCATACCCCCGCTCCCTGAGTGTAGAAACCAGAGCCCGGATCGGAATATATCCGCAGCCGGCAGGACTCTGCCCCAGTCCTTTGCAGAAGGCTCCCTGAACGGCAGGATTCAGCCCACGATCCTTGCAATGGACATGTACAATATAACCCTTAAGCAGGTCTGCTGCCCGAACCACATCCTCATCGCTGAAGGCAAAGTTACCCATATCCAGAGTACAGCGCAGTCCCGGAACATTTTTCATAAACCAGAGCAGCTGGTTCATTTTAGAAAAGGGCTGCGTAAACCCGTCAAAATCCTCCAGAGTAACGGTTACACCCAGCGGTGCGGCGTAAGCTGTCAGGCGGACCAGCGCCTGCTGCATGTTCCGTATACTCGGGCTGTTGTCCATAAAACCTGCAGCGGCCTCATATGTGCTGCTGCATGCGGAAAGCTCTGCCGCCTCCTGCTCTCCCAGGGCTCCCGGAACAAATAAAACCCGGGAAATCTCAAGCTCAGATGCCGTTTCCAGCATTTTTTCCGCCCCGGAAAGATCAGGATCATTATGAAAATTAAAAAATTCATAAAAACAGCTGATGGAAAGTCCCGCCCGGGAAAGCATGGGATAAATCGTGGTTCTATTCTCCGAAAACAGTGTGTACTCCATTTCAACTGCATCAATTCCCAGTGAACGGCAGTACTGCAGAATCTCAGGGATGGATTTCCCGGACTGCCCGTGTGCTTGCAGGATATGGTCATAAAATACGGAAAGTCTCATAATTTATCATACTCCTCTTCAAAGGACTGTCTGATCGCCGTATTCTCCAGGGGTGCAGACCTTCTTGCGGAAGGAGCACACCAGTGTACGGCATTTGTGATAATCTTTTGGATACCGGGAATATAATAAGTTGGATACTCCTCATGCCCGGGCTGGAAGTAAAAGATCTTTCCCAGGCCGCGCAGGAAGGTACACCCGCTCCGGAACACATCCCCGCTTGCAAACCAGCCGGTGAAAATTATGTCATCCGGCTTCGGGATGTCAAAAAATTCACCATAAGTTTCTTCCTGCGGAATATCAATCCATGCAGGGACCCCCCGGGCAATCGGATGAGTAGGGCATATACAGAAAAGACGCTCTCTGCTGCCAAGCTTCCATCTCAAAGTCATTGTCGTGCCAAGAAGGCGCCGCATGATTTTTGAATAATGCCCTGAGTGAAGTACCACCAGCCCCATCCCCGCAAGTACATGGCGCTGTACCCGTTCGGCAATCTCATCCGAAAATTCATCCTGGAGCATATGATTCCAGAAAACCAGCACATCGGTATCCGCAAGTACTTCCTCCGTCAATCCATGTTCCGGCATGTCAAACGTAGCGGTTCTGACCTGCAGCTCTCTGTCTTCCCCGAGAAACTTTGCAATGCACCCATGGATCCCATCGGGGTAAATCTTCCTGATATTTTCGTCCGTCTGTTCATGGCGGTATTCATTCCAGACTGTTATGTTTAACATTTTTAACCTCCCTCACACAAAAGGACAGTTATAAGCTGTCATGCCCATAACCGCCCCTATTGTTATTTACTGATCATAACCGGCATCAAAGTCTGCAAGATACTTATCCGGTACAGTTTCCCGGACATCATCATAATCCCCGTGAATATACTTTTTTCCGTCATATACAAATTTATGATTTGTATATAAATTCTCAACGTACTCATTATTATTAATTCGATCCTGCGATCTTAATGCATCCTGAAATGCCTGCGGCAACTCCACCGGACATCTTGCGCACTGAATTCTGAATGCATCTGCCCAGGAATTGGTTTTTCGATTAGGTTCATACACAATATTAAACCAATCAGAGTTACACAGCAATCCTAACGAATAATAATATTCCTCCTGATCAGCAAATTCTAACTGTCCATCCTGGCCCCACACTAATCGCGCCATGTCATCATCTCCTTTTATTTAATTTGCCCGGCAAAAATGTTATTTTATTATATCACAATATATGCATTAATCAAAATTAAATATATATAAATTCCCCTATTTTACATTACCCATAACACCTGCGGCTTGCCAAGCGCTTGAATTTCTCTGGTTTCTCCATCTATATGTATTCGATATTTAAGCCCTCGCCCAAACCTGGGGCCAAAAATATAAGAAAGGTACACTTCTTTTTCAAGTACATTTACATTAAAATAGAATTCTCCTACCGGGTAATAAGCCCCTGAGACAGGGCTATGCAGACGAGGTATTCTGTCCTTAGAAATTCTCCTTACAGTATACTTGCCTTCCGCAATTTCCCACATTCCTTCTATGGTATCAGGATTATCATACCCATCTCCATCTTCGGTTCCTTCTGTATTTAACACAACGATTGCCGATTTGGGGAACTCTCCCATATGTGAAGAATTAGCAGCCATTTCATTTTCCTGCAAGATTTTTACACATTCATCTAACACTAATGCCGTTGTCTTCCACATTGTGTACATATTAACCGCATATTTGGCATCAGGTTTAATAGCCTCCGGTAAGTTATCATAGTGTTCCTCTATTATCGGAAAAGGACCGCCCGCATAACTGGTCAGCAGATTCAATGCATCCTCCCGAATATCCAAAGTATTTGGCGATACAACGACTGTCTCCAACAAGTCATATATTTCATCTTCATAAGTTAATTTATATCCGTAATATGGATCCAGATACTTATCAAGACAAAACAGCAGACTCGCCTTAGCATTGTCATCCGTCCCCATCAGAACCTCTTGAATGGAAGCGATTCCCTTCTCAACAATATCTTTTTCCTTTTTTGAATATGTTACACATCTCATACATCATTCCTTTGCCCTGGCAATCGGCTTTGTGTTTTCTGTATACCACACTTACCGGATCTTAAGCTGTGCCGGACTCATTGACATTTTCCTTTGCGGCAGCAGATGCCAGCTCCCTGTACTTCCCCTTCTCCTGCGCCATTTCTTCCACAGTCTTCTCCTTCAGCATGAATCCTTTCACAGGATGGTACGGCAGAAGCTCTCCGTTCATGCGTTCCTTTGCCTTCTGAATCTCATCCTCATACTGAGGCAGCCACTTTTCCTGAGCTACCAGCATCTCATCAATCATCTGCCGAATCTCCCCGGGCGTACAGACCGCACCTGTCAGCGGATCCATCATTCCCGCCTGATACAGCAAACTGATATCTCCATGAACCGCGGCTTCCACTGCAAGTTTCTGTACCCAGACGGATTGGGAACAAATTGCAGCACATCCTAAAGGCAGGTCTCCCACCTTCGGGATACTGATTCCGTTTCCGTCCACGTAACAGGGCACCTCCACCACGCATTCATCCGGCAGATTCGTAATAGTACCATTGTTCATCACATTGAAATGCCCTCTGTAGACACGTCCCGTCTCCAGTCCTTCAATGATATAGGAACCGTGTTCCTCAGAACGTTTTTCAGGTATATACTTATTTGGTTCTTCGTTCATCCAGTTGGGAAAATCCGTCTCAAACCAGTTGCGGGACTCCTTGCATACCCGCAGATAACCTGCTGTCTCTCCCTGAATCCAGGAAGAATAATTGATCCATTTCTCCATATCCTCAGGCCGCTTTCTATACCACATCAGATACTCGGAGAGATGTCCGTTGGACTCCGTGGAATAATATCCGAAATTTTTCATCACATCCAGACGGATATTCTCATCCCCGGCAAATTCCGCCTGACACATCAGGGGATAAAGCTCATCCTTCCGCTCCACACCGTCTGTCTTTACACTAATATACCAGGTCTGATGATTCAGACCCGCACAGATGATATCCACATCCTTTTTGTCCCGTCCCAGAGCTTTCGCAATCTGGGAATGCCCGTGCTGCACGCCGTGGCAGAGACCATAGGTTTCCACATGGCCGTACTTGTTAGCCGCCCAGGTCATCATAGCGTTGGGGTTGGAATAGTTCAGCATGATACAGCCTTCTGCGGCCACCTCCCGAATATCCCTGCAGAAATCCAAAATTGCCGCCACACCGCGCTGACCGTACATGATGCCGCCGATGCAAAGGGTGTCGCCCACGCACTGATCCACCCCGTATTTTAAAGGAATCTCCACATCCGTGGCAAAAGCCTCCAGCATGCCGATCCGCACGCAGTTCACCACATACTTTGCTCCCCGCAAAGCCTCTCTCCTGTCCAGGGTTGCCTGTATCCGGATATTGAGCCCGTTAGACTCAATATCACGCTGGCAGAGCTGTGTCACCATCCGCAAATTATCCTCGTTAATGTCCGTAAAGGCCACCTCAATCTCCGAAAATTCCGGCACAGTCAGAATATCCGACAGAAGCCTTCTGGTAAAACCGATACTACCTGCTCCGATAAATGCCACTTTGAATCCCATTTTATTACTCTCCTCCTTTGTTGCTTTTTACCAACTTCTCATACTTCATCTGATACTCAAGCAGCCGAGGAATATATTCCGGCGGAGTGCGCCGCCCTGCCTCCCAGTCCTCTAATGTGCGAACAGGTATCCCTGTATGAACCGAAAATTCTTTTCTGTTTTCGCCCGCATCCTCGCGAAGTTCTGTTATTCTTTTGGCTATATTCATGTTGCTGTTGCTCCCTTTAAAATTTTCTTGACACAAGTTAACCTTCGTGGTAATCTCATTTTAAAGAGAAGCGGTTTTTTACCGTACAGTCTTCGGACTAAAGCGGCGTACTCGCTTCTTTTTTTATGTTAATGATGTCATATAAATAGAGCTTTTCTTTATTAATTCTGACAACTACTGTTGCCTGATATGCATTCCTTCGCATAGTTCCGGCATCATCTATGGGTATCGTGAATACCACATCATATCTGTACCAACCGCCACTTGCTTCTTTTTTATGCTTTTCATTCTTATTTTCTATCCAACGCCTATTTTGGGCATTTTCAATCATTTCACCAATAACTTGTCCGGAGTTTGCTTTTGCTTTCGCAAGCCCGCCTCGAAGTTTTTTCGTATATTGTGATTCCGTGAATTCGTCCGGAAATTCACCTGTAATGTGAATCACATCCCCATACTCTTTTACTACAAATGATTTTCCTATGTATTTTTTCAAATATTGCTCAACCTTATTCCAGGGTATATTTTGCTTATTCTTAAAGATAATTTGAGATACATTAACATATGTCATTATTCATTCTCCACATCAAATCCGAGTATGGATGATATCTTCGCAGGTATCCTGGATATTTATCGATTATACACCACGCATTGCGATATATGTATCATAGCACATGATGAGTTTTTTTGCAATGTGTGTCTCGCATTTCCCGCTAACAATTATTGAGATAATCGGTGGCAGTTGGAATCCATCCCAAAATAAGCTCTTACTTTTGATCCATCATCAATTGCAGATAAAACCATCTGTTCCCGTAGAAGACAACTATCTCGTGATAATCTCATGAGCCTGTGTCAATCGTGTAATATGAAGATACATTATGAGATGGACGACAGATAAAAAAAGCGGCTTTCATAAGGAGCCGCTCTCATTTTTCTGCTTTTTTTAAAAATATTTCAATGGGAACCAGTATTTACCAAAGTCAAATGACGCCATCGTCTTCTTCCATATACTATTCCGCAGATGCCATCATTATGGCTTTCTGTACATCGCATCGTCTCCATTGTGCCACAGCCATAGCACTTTTCTTTCCTTCATGGGCCTATCCCTGCCTCCACAAACATCAAGTAAATCATAATATGCTACTAAAGAAAGTGCCAGTCATATGACTAACTCCAATTAATAGTTGATTAGTTTTGTTTAACGATAATAACAAATAGAAACCACAAGCACAAGACAACCATCAAAACTGTATCTATCGTTATCGAACATAAGAGAGCAAAAAAAAGCTCTCCCCAGAATCTTCCAAAAATGCATATGCACGCAAAGACTACTGCCGCAAGCAAGTGGATGCAACATGAAATGTAGCACATTAAAACTGTGCTGTAATGACCTGTATCTTTCAACATCTTAATTATATTCCCATCATTAAATGCTAGTAAAATCGATGCCGCCGTAATCATAAATCCTAATAATGTCCCCCATAGACTCAGCATCATTTCAAGTATTCCAAACCATTCCTCCGGGGACATAAACTTGCCCATATTTACATTCCGCTTAATGACAAAAAATAGTGCAGTTGCCACACATATTGGCAGAAAGTTGATAAATAGCCTATCCCGGATAATTGCGCCTGAAGTCTTCTTCAATGATTATTCCTCCCATTTCTGACAGTGCAAAGCTACTTCCGTATCAAAAAAACTAGCTATCGACTTATACATTTCCTTAGAATCTATAACACGATTCTTCGTTTTTGCAACAGACACCTTTCCCACGAATTTATCTGCTAATAAATCGATGGAATCCGATAATTGACCTTGACTCACACTTAGTTTGACTATATCTTCCCTATAAATACCTATAAGATCCTTTAATTCCTCATACGAAAAAGGAATATTAAAACCACTATTCTTATTCTTTTTCGTCTTTCGCTTTCTAAGTACAATCTCCATTGTGTCCGATTCAGGGACTGTTGTCTGCAACGCACTAAAAATGCTTTTCTTAGACAGCATTTTATTATATGCTTCTGAATTTGTCTTCACAGTAAAATCAAATAAGGAAAATGTTTCCCCTTCTATCAATTTACTGTATGTATCATAATTGATTTTGAGATGACATTGTGTATGTGTATTTCCATCAGTTCTCTTTGAAATGTATTCTGGAATAGATGTTACCCTAGCTCCACTATAATTGTATTCTGCTCCCATTATTCCATATTTCTTGAAAAAAATGCAATGCGTTACTTCTGCAATATTCTTGTCTGTATCAATATATGTCTCAAGGTTCTCAAGTTTTCCATCATTCTCAACAAATGGTAACGCATTTTCCCTGCAAAGCACTATTTTCAGCTTTATGATATCCGTTGTCTCGTCTTCTACAATAATAAATTCCTCGCCCTGTTGCATATGAACAGCAAAATCCCTATAACTATCAACTACCTTCTGTTCCTCATATAGTTTATGAAAAAAATCAATAATTCTCTTTGATGATTTATCTTTTTTTAACCCATCAGTTCCCTGTGTAAAGGTAAAAAGTTCATAATAATATAGACTTCTCCGAATACTATCCTGCCGCATAATTTTCCCTCCAAACATTTTTTTACATTATACAGCAAAATTAGATTATCTACAATTATTTTCTTAAAGATACAACAATCCCCATGGTCAAAAACTGCTTCTCCTATATAACAATACGGTAAGATTCTCTTCACCTATCATGCATATAAAATCTTTGAATGAAATGACTGAAAACAGTGCAGAACTGTCAAACCTGCACTCACTTTTTTTATCCATCAGTTAATTTCCTGGCTAAATCCGTTCGCCCAATCAGCGGTATGTTACCATAGACAACATTCTAATCTTTCTTGCTTTCATATGGCACCAAATCTTCTGCGACCATCATCTCACTCACAGACGGCACGAAATCATATGTCACAACTTTATCCGTCTGCCCTTCATTCGAAGCATTATAGGCCCCACCGATACCAAAAAACCTCTCAAAAAACGCTTTTAACTTATCAATGACCCCCTGTTTCTTTGCCGCCCTGTTACCGCTCCCAAACCGGGATACCGGCGGCATCAGTTTATCAATATCGGTTCCTGTGGTCTTTACCTCACCATCCCGAAATGCATTCTCAATAAACTTCCTGGTCTCCGCCTCCTTCAGCTTTTCTTCCCTGATAATCTGCACGAGTTCTTTTTCCCGTTCTTCTGCGACAAAATTATGCCACTCTCCCAGAATATCATCAACATCATTAATGCCTGCGATAAATGTCTCTATCAGCTGCTTTTTGCTGCGAAGCTCCGGACTGGCATCAATCGCTTTTCGGATTGTGACCAAAACTTCCTTATCTTCACAATGAGTATCGTGATATTTTTTAACCAACATCAAGATATAATCAATATTGATTTCTATCTGCTTGATCAACTCAACCTCAAACACCACATCATCTGTAATGTCCGTAGCTTCACCCTTCTCCCGCCTGCGCTTCCACTCATCTCGCAGATCCTGATACCTGCCCAGATAATCCTGCAGGTCTCGCTCTTCAATTAGTTCATTCCCTGCAAACTCATCAAATGCAATCAGGATATTCCGCATACGCAGGATTGCTCCAAATTGTGCAATAAAATCCTTCTGATTCTGCTCCCCGATAATCTGTGGCTCGGACAGTGGAAACTTTTTCTGCAACTCTTCCACCATATCCACATATCCGGGATACGACCTTCCATCTACGCCCTCATAGCCATTATAATAATCCTTAAACTTACGCATCAAAACAATTCCACCGGCATCTTCATCTCCAAACAGGGAAATCGCTGTATCCACACGCTTCTGCAAATTACGGAAACAAATGACATTTCCAAATGTTTTGATGGAATTCAAGATACGGTTTGTTCTGGAAAATGCCTGAATTAATCCATGCATTTTTAAATTCTTATCCACCCACAGCGTATTCAAGGTAGTCGCATCAAAGCCTGTCAGGAACATATTGACCACAATCAGCAGATCCAGTTCCTTATTTTTCATGCGAAGGGAAACATCCTTGTAATAGTTTTGGAACTTCTCACTGGAGGTATCATAATTTGTATGAAACATCTCATTATAATCCTTCGTGATCGCTTTTTCCAGAAAATCTCTGCTGCTCTCATCCAATGCGGAAGTATCCTCTGGATTCTCCTCATCCAGCAGTCCATTGTCTGCTTCTCCGGTTTCCTCTTCATTAGCTCCATAACTGTATATAATGGCAATACGCAGTTTCTTTGTCGGATCCTCTTTCATCTGCCTCTGGAATTCTTCATAGTACAGCTTTGCCATAGGTACAGATGCCACCGCAAAAATGGAATTGAAACCGCTAATTCGTTGTTTCTGCTTAATTTCTTCTACAGTTCCCTGCTTCGCAGATGCCACTTCTGCAATATTGGTTAAAGCGTTATACACATAGGTTTTATCACCCCGATACGTCTTCCGGTCAAAGTTTTTCAGAATATAATCTGTCACAAGACTAATACGCTTCGGCGCCATCATTGCCTTTTCCCGAGCAATATCCCATACTTGCTCATCATCGATATCATCATCCATGTTCATAGTGGTCATATAGTCTACGCGGAATGGGAGAACATTCTTGTCATTGATGGCATTGACAATCGTATAAGTATGCAGTCTGTCTCCAAATGTCTGATCCGTTGTGAAAAACTTATGGCTCTGGACAGTACCCGTATTCACAGGGAATATTGGTGTTCCGGTAAACCCAAACAAATGGTATTTCTTAAAGGTATTGACAATAGCAGCATGCATATCACCAAACTGGCTCCGGTGACATTCATCAAAAATAATGACAATATGTTTATTATAGGCAGGATGCTCTTTATTCCTCTTGATGAAGGTTGACAGCTTCTGAATTGTGGTAATAATGATATGCGCCTTATCACTCTCCAACTGCTTCTTCAAAATTGCTGTGGAAGTATTGCTGTTAGCCGCCCCCTTCTCAAAACGGTCATATTCCTTCATAGTCTGATAATCCAGATCCTTACGGTCAACCACAAAAAGCACTTTGTCAATGTATGATAACTGTGAAGCCAGCCTGGCTGTCTTAAAGGAAGTCAATGTCTTTCCGGAACCCGTTGTGTGCCAGATATAACCGCCTCCGGCAATATCGCCATACTTTTTATAATTGTTCGCAATTTCAATTCGATTTAAAATTCTCTCTGTCGCAGTTATCTGATACGGCCTCATTACCAGAAGCATATTTTCTGAAGTAAAAATACAATATTTTGCAAGGATATTCAGAATGGTATGCCTTGCAAAGAACGTCCGTGTAAAATCAATCAAGTCCGGGATAATCCGATTCTTTGCATCCGACCAAAAAGAAGTAAACTCAAAGCTATTGTTGGTCTTACCTTTTTTTCCACCGGAAGCATTAACATCCTTAATGGCATTAAAACGTGTGCTGTTGGAATAATACTTCGTATTTGTTCCATTGGAAATCACAAAAATCTGGATATATTCATACAATCCGCTTCCTGCCCAAAAACTGTCCCTCTGGTAACGGTTAATCTGATTAAAGGCTTCCCGGATGGCAACACCCCTTCTCTTCAATTCAATATGCACAAGAGGAAGACCATTCACCAGAATGGTCACATCATATCGGTTATCATGCTTTGCACCCTCTGACCTTCCCATTACATACTGATTGATCACCTGCAGATAATTATTGTGAATATTCTTCTTATCAATCAATGTAATATTCTTCGTCAGAGCATCGTCCCGTTTCAGAACCTGGACATTGTCCTCCTGTATTTTCCGTGTCTTCTCTACAATACCTTCATTCTGATTTGCAATGCAGGATTTGAAGAATCGATCCCACTCTGTATCTGAGAACTTGTAATCATTCAATATTTCCAACCGGTTCCGCAGATTGTCAATCAAATCTTTTTCACGATGTATTTGCAGATATTCATATCCCTGCTCAGTGAGCATATGAATAAATTCTCTCTCCAGCTCAGCCTCGGATTGATAACTGTTTGAACGTGCCTTTATCGGCTCATATTCTGTTACTACGGTATCCTCGCTGGTCTGAGCCACTATATTAAAATACGGCACAGCATCCTCGCCTCCTTATTATGTTAATTCCTGAAAGGATAATAACTTATCCCTATAATATTCGTATTGCTTCTGACGTGCTTCAATTTCTGCCCGAAGTCTTGCGGACAAATCATTACAGAGAGTATCAAAATGGTCAAGTATATCAACAATATATTTTACACACTTTGCAGATGGAACGGGAATAGAAATCTTATTTAAATTTTCTTTATTCAACTTTGGCTGTGCACCACCCGAAATATATTTGCTCAAATCTATGGAATTAAGATAAATTTCCACATAGCGTCTCAATTCGTAGGTATCGAATTTTAAAACATGTGCATGATTATTGACCCAATTCTTTCCAGAAATTGAAAACGCAATAGGAGTACTCCTTGCAAGAAGATTAGCACCATCCTCTGAAACGAGTAGGTAGTCCCCATCAAAAATATAATCAGACACATAATCTACAATTCCAGATGCACCATAGTAAGGGTACTTACCTGCATTTCGTTTTCCCTTTGTGATGGGTTTTCTCTGACGGTCACAATTTTCAGAAATATTGTCCAGTGTCAAATAAACATATCCAAACACATACTGAATGAGCTTAATTACACTCTGTCTGTCTGTCTGTCTGTCTGTCTG
>JAIDME010000371.1 GCA_029050705.1 Acetatifactor sp. | reverse complement strand
GACGTATACTATACTTTCAGTACAATGTATTGAAAGAAATAGCTCGTGTTCTTGTAAAATACGCTGGCATGAACATAAATGAGGATCAAAATGCTCGAAATCTTAAATCTGAACTAATTGCTTCTTCAGGCCTTCCTTTCCTTCCTGAAAACTACAAAGTAAATCGAAACTATTCAAGGGTTTTTCAGTGCGCGCTCTTGGCTACGACAAAGGGAAAAGGAGAACTGATAGTCTCAGATATTTGTAAAGAATTGGCATTTGAAAATTCTTCTTATGCATCTGCCGATGATTATCTATTTGAGGTAATTAATCGTTTCCGATTTCCATTTCCTGCATTTCAAGAATACAATACTGATCATGACATCCAATATCGGCGCAAATTATCTGCTGGAGGGCATTGATGAGACGGGCGGTATCAGCGGAGAGGCGGAAGGTGCGGTCATGGGTGAACTGAGGGCGCATTTCCGTCCGGAATTCCTGAACCGTCTGGATGAAACCATTCTGTTCAAGCCATTGACCAGGGAGAATATCGGCGGCATTGTACATCTGATCATCCGGGATCTGAACCGCCGTCTGGAGGACCGGAACCTGAAGCTGGAGCTGACGGAGGACGCAGTGCGCCTGATCGTGGACAACGCCTATGACCCTGTGTATGGAGCACGTCCCTTAAAGCGATATGTTCAAAAGCATGTGGAGACCATGACGGCGAAGCTGATCCTGGAGGATAAAGCGGACAGTGGCGACACGGTGCTGATCGACGTGAAAGACGGCGAACTGACAGCAAATGTCAGGTGACCGGTGTCTCCGAAGGGCACAGGTGAAACAATTTGTGAGGAGAGTGCGGAAATATGATACCGAAGGACCCGGCAATGCTTTTGAGCTTTATCAACCTGAAGCTGCGGGATTATTACGGCAGCCTGGATGCCCTTTGCGATGATCTGGATGCGGACGGGGCGGAAATCAAGGAGAGACTTGCCTCCATTGACTATCATTACGACAAGGAGAAAAACCAATTTGTATGAGGGACAGAAAGGACGGCGGTGCCGGATATGCATGGGCTGCGGACTGTGCCCCGGCGTAACTGCGGAAAAACCGGTGGCGGCTGAAGGCCCGGGAGATTCCCAAGCCCTGCAGGTGCTGACAAGCAGTCCCTTTGCACGGGAGACACAGGGAGCTTCCCGGGGGAGTGTGCGCCTTGTGACGGCGGACGTGGGGACTACAACCGTGGCAATGCTGTTTTACGGAGCAGACGGCTCTGTGGAGGACAGGTATGTAGCGCTGAATCCCCAGACGGTTTACGGCGCTGATGTGATCTCTCGCATCCGGGCTGCGGAGAACAGTGATAAGGCAGGGGACATGCGCAGTAAGATTCTGGATGTTCTGGAGCAGGGACTGGAGCGTTTCAAAAAAAGACTTGCAGTCGGTGAGAGTCTGCAGCTGGTGCTGGCGGCAAATACAACCATGACTTACCTGTTGATGGGATGGGACACGTCCGAACTGGGGCGTGCCCCTTTTCGTGCTTCTCACCTGAATGGGACAGAGATAGACATGGGGGGAGTTCCCTGCTTTGTCTTTCCGGGAATTTCTGCCTTTGTAGGCGGGGACATTGTGGCGGGGATGTATGCCTGCGGCATGGAGAAACAGGACGAGATCTCGCTGCTCATTGATTTGGGCACCAACGGAGAGATTGTTCTGGGAGGCAGAGCGAAACGTATCGCCTGTGCCACCGCAGCGGGGCCGGCCTTTGAGGGCGGCGTAAGCAGAGGAGTGTGGGGGGCGGACATGGTCAGCTGTCTCGCCGCGCTTAGGCGGACAGGATTGTTGGACGAAACGGGACTTCTGGCAGAAGAATGCTTCGAGAGCGGCGTGCGGGTGGGCAATGTCCATGTCACCCGGAATGCGGTGCGGGCGGTTCAGCTGGCAAAAGGAGCCATTGCCGCCGGTATTGAGGTGCTTCTGGAAAAGTACGGAATCAAAGCGGAACAGGTAGACAGAGTGGTGCTTGCCGGAGGGTTCGGTTATTATCTGAACCCGGAGGATGCGGCGGAAATCGGGCTGCTGAGTCAAACGTTGGCCGGAAAGGCCATGGCAGGAGGAAATACAGCGCTTTCCGGCGCACTGAGAGCAGGCAGGGAACTGTGTGCCCGGCAGAGAGACGGAGCATGGGCCGAGGAAGGAAAGAGCGGCAGCCGAAAAGCTTCCGATGGTTTAAAAGAAGAACTTCAGAAGCTTATCTGCGGTACGGAAGTGCTGAATCTTGCCGAAGAACCGAGCTTTGAAAAACGATATATAGAAGCAATAAATTTGCAAAGCCGGATTGACAATTTATAGCGCAGATAGTATAATGGGAGCAATATGAAAAACTATTAACAGCCCGATTTCGAGTCGGGAGAAAGGAAAATAGTCCACGTATTTTATCTGATGCGGCTGGATTATGTGAGGGACCATGGACAAACAGAAAATTTTGATTGTGGATGACGAAGAAATCAACAGAGAGCTGCTTCGCATGATGTTCGATCCCGAGTATGAGATTTTGGAGGCAGCCGACGGAGGGCAGGCTGTGGAGCAGATAGAGAACCATGGTGATCTGGCGCTGATTCTGCTGGATGTGGTTATGCCGGTTCTGGATGGCTTCAAGGTATTGGATCATATGAAGGAAAAGAATCTTCTCGACGCAATACCGGTTATTCTGATCACCAGCATGACGCCCAAGGAGAGTGAGGGGAGAGCATACAGGTATGGCATCGCAGATGTGATGCACAAGCCTTTTGAACCCACTATCATTAAGAGACGTGCCCGCAATATTATCGAATTGTACCAGAACAAGCGCAACATGGAGCTGCGGCTGAAGGAGCAGGAGAAAGAAATCCGCGAGCAGGAGCAGAAGATTCGCGATAACAATGATTTCATGATAGAGGCGCTGAGTACCGTCGTGGAATTCCGAAATGTGGAGACAGGCGACCATGTGAGACGTATCAAGTACTTTACCAGGATACTTTCGAAGTATGTGGCTAAATATTGTCCGCAGTACAATCTCACGCCGGAAAAGATTGACCAGATTGCCAGGGCGTCGGCGCTGCATGACATAGGCAAGATCGGAATCCCTGATGCAATTTTGTTGAAACCGGCCCGGCTGACACCTGAGGAGTTTGAGATTATGAAGACTCATACCACCATCGGGTCTGAGATTCTGGAGTTCTGTAAAAAGGCTTATGCAGATGATTTTTACCAGTACTGCTATGACATATGCCGGCATCATCATGAGAGGTGGGATGGCAAGGGATATCCCGACCATCTGGTAGGAGAGCAGATTCCTATCAGCGCTCAGATCGTAGCTGTGGCCGATGTGTATGACGCTCTGGTAAGTGAGAGAGTTTATAAAACTGCATACAGTAACGCAATGGCATATGATATGATCCTGAATGGAGAGTGCGGGCAGTTTTCACCCGATGTCCTTAAGTGCTTTGAACTCGCTAAGGAGGATTTTTTCAATATTGTAGAAGTAATTAAAATGTTCAATTTTACTTAAGTTTGTAATTTGTAACGCGGGAAAAGGCTGAAAAGAGGGTTTACATATTTTTCAGCCTTTTTTATATGCGCAGGGAGAAAATCTTCCCTGCTCGATTGTTTACAATGTTGTAATTAGAATATTCATAAGGAAAGAGGGAAAAGGAAATGGATGAGAGCTTTAAGCAGCGTCTGGTGGAATGCGGGGCTGACGTGGAAAGCACGGTCAGACGCTTTATGGGAAATGAAGCGATGTACGAGAAATTTCTGAAAAAATTTACGGATAACTCCAATTATCCCGGGCTTGAGGAGAGTATTGAGGCAGGGAATTATGAGGAGGCGTTCAAATGTGCTCACACGCTTAAGGGGGTATCGGCAAATCTGGGGCTTGACCCGATTTACAAGGCATCTTCGGATCTGACGGAAGAGGTTCGCGGAAAGCAGAATGATGAGGTAAATAAAGAGCGGGTGCAGGAAATATGGCAGGAGCTTCAAAGGGTGTATAAGGTTTTTGAAGACCTGATCGGCACATTGTAGGCGCGTACGGGGGGATAGCTATGGATAAGGAATGGTTGAACTCCCGAATTGCGGATGAGACGATAGAGCTGGTTCTGGTCTTTCATGATGCAGGAGACATTATCTGGGCCAATCAGGCGGCAGCCGATAAGCTGGAATATGAGAGAGACAGGCTGACAGAGTGCGGCATGAAGCAGATATTCAGACAGGATTTCAAGGAGCCGGAGCCATTTGACAGACTTAAGCTTGCGGAAAAGCAGGAGACGGCGGCATACCGCCGGAACGGTTCCTGTTTTCCGGTCAGCGTCCGTATTTTACCCGGAGATCAGGAAGGTGTCTATATTCTTCTGGCCGAGGATATTACGGACCGTAAGAGTATCGACCTGCGCAGCAGAAAAATGCGCCAGGACGAGGAGGAAAACATCCGGGCCAGGAATGAATTTGTGTCCAATGTCACCCATGAACTCAGGACTCCGGTGAACGGAATCAGAGGGCATGCCACCACGCTCCTTGACGAGGTGAGCGAGGAGCAGCGAAAGACACTGGAGATGATTCTGTACTGCTGTAACAACATATCCGCGATCATTGACAATATCCTGGATTATGGCAAGCTGGGGGCAGGTAAATTCACTATCGACGAAAGAGAATTTGACTTTTATAAGATGATGGACAGGGTGATCGGTACGCACATGGCGGAGATCAACAAAAAGGAACTTCGCCTGAATGTGGACATGGATCAGAAGATTCCGCAGTTTCTGGTGGGAGATGAACTGCGCCTGGTGCAGATCATCAACAATCTGCTGTCCAATGCCATCAAATTTACCATGATCGGTTCAGTGGGCGTGGTGGTCAGCAAGACGAAACAGACCGCAGATGAAGTGGAATTGTTTTTCATGGTGAAGGACAGCGGCATCGGAATGACGCAAAAGGAGCAGGATAAGCTTTTCCAGAGCTTTACCCAGGCGGACGCCTCGATCACACGGCGCTTTGGCGGAACGGGCCTTGGGCTTGCCATCACAAAGCAGCTGGTGGAGCTGATGCAGGGAAGCATTCAGGTAGAGAGTGAAAAAGGGAGAGGAAGTACATTTTCCTTTTCCGTAAAGCTCAAAACCAGTCAGAATGAAGGAACAGGAGCAGTTCTGCAGAAGGGATATGAAGGCCTGATAAGCTTCGCAGAGGGCAGCGGGCAGGCAGAAGAAGACGATTTTTCGCGTTTTGGAGAGCCTGCCAACAAGGAGGAACTGAAAAAGCGCATGGATAAGCTGATCTTGTCCATAGAGCTGGGAACCTGGGACAAGGCGGAGGTGCTGGCATCCACCGTAAAGGAACTGGTAAAAAACAGTGACGATGAGATGAGACGGCTGGTTCTCCGCATGGAGATGGCAATCAGAAAGAGCAATTACGAGAAGAGTATTGCTGCCTGCGGCGTGGTAAAGGAAGCTATCATAGAGCGAGTGGGAGAACTGTAGAAAGGAGGGAATGGGATGGAAGAAACGGGAACCGTAAAAAAGGACGCATCAACGATTCTGATTGTGGATGATATTGACATGAATGTGGAAATTCTGAATAATATAATTTCACATGAGGGTTACGGAACCATGTGTGCCATGAGCGTACGCCAGGCGCTGGAACTGATGCAGGAGAAGACGCCTGCGCTGATTCTGTCGGACCTGTCCATGCCTGAGATTGACGGGCTGGAATTCTGCCGGATATTAAAAGAAAATCCTGCTACCAGGGACATTCCCTTTGTTTTTATCTCCGTGTTAAATACCAGCGAGGAGAAAAAACAGGCTTTTGAGGCGGGGGCAGTGGACTTTATCCCCAAACCCTTTGACGAGGTGGAGGTTATCATGCGGGTGAGCAACCACTTAAGCAGCTACCGCATGAAGCAGCAGATGTCAGAGCATAACCGGATGATGCACAGGCTGATCGAATCCCAGCAGGAGCAGATTGAGCGGGAACAGAAAAACATGCTGCTTGCCATTTCCAAGATCATGCAGAGGCGGAATCATGCCGAGAGCAGCCATCTGGAAAAGGTGGGCTATAACTGCGGACTGCTGGCTCAGGGACTTCAACTGCTCTCCAAATATGAGGATGAGATCAATGACGAGTTTGTGGAGACCATAGAGACGGCGGCAAAAATTCACAACATCGGAAGCTTTATCCTGTCGAAAGATAAATTATCCGATGCCGGAGGGCCGGGAAAACACAGCAGGGAATACGTGGAAAAATGCGCGGACACGGCTTCGCTGGTACTGGAAGATATATGTTCAGGGCAGAACCCTGGGCGTTTCCTGTCCATGGCGATCACCATTGCCGCAGGGCATCACGCTCACTGGGATGGCTCCGGATATCCGGCATGGAAGGAAAAGGAGATTCCGCTGGAGGTGAGGATTGCCACGCTGGCAAATGATTTTGACCACCTGACTGCGGGAGAAATTGATGGGGAGAAGCACTCGGTTGAGGAAAGCATCCGGATTATCAATGAGAGGGGCGGCATATGCTATGATCCGGATATTGTGTTGGTTTTTAACAAAATCTGGAGGCAGATGAGAAAGGATTGACAATAAAAAGCAAAAATTGTATCATTAACATAAGATTTTGTTGTCTGAGGAGGCGTTTTGTTTGATTACGGACAGTGAATTCCAGAGAATTGTGTCATATATGCAGAAAAATTATGGCATAGACCTGAGCCAGAAGCGCGTTCTGGTGGGCGGAAGGCTGGAAAATTACCTGGCACGGAACGGATATGCCAGCTGTGCTGAGTACATGGCGAAAGTGGAGAATAATCCGGGAGGAGCGGAGGCCACAGATATCGTCAATGCATTGACTACAAACCATACATATTTTATGCGTGAGAGCGAACATTTTGACTTTATGCAGAAGACAGTTCTGCCCTGGGCGAAAGCAAAGGCTGCAGCCACAAAGGATCTGCGCATATGGTGCGGAGCTTCTTCCACAGGGGAGGAGCCCTATACACTGGCCATGGTGCTTATGGATTACTTTGGCCTGGAGCACTCCTCCTGGGATACAAAGGTTCTTGCAACCGATATATCCACCAGGGTTTTAGAACATGCGGCGAGGGGTATCTACTTAAAAGAAGATATTGACCCGCTGCCTTCGAAGTGGAAGCAGCGGTACTTTAAGCAGATAAGCGCCGAGGAGTATCAGGCGAAGGATGTGCTGAAGAATGAGTTGATCTTCAGACAGTTTAATCTGATGAACCCGCTTCCCTTCAGGAAAAAATTTCACATTGTTTTTTTGAGGAATGTGATGATTTATTTCCCCAATGAAACAAAACATCAGCTTGTACAGCGGATTTATGACTGTATGGAACCGGGCGGCTATTTATTTATCGGCACCACTGAGAGCCTGGACCGTCATAAGATAAAATTCCAGTATGTGCAGCCATCAATCTACAGAAAGCAGGAGGGTTGATATGAGACCGATCAGGGTTCTAGTTGTGGATGATTCCATGATGATGCGCAATATGATTGTACAGGGGCTGAATTCCGATCCTAACATTGAGGTAGTGGCACAGGCCCAGGATGCTTACGAGGCCAGAGATGCTATCATCAAATATAAACCTGATGTGATGACGCTGGATGTGGAGATGCCCAGGATGAGCGGCATAGAGTTTTTGAAGAAGCTCATGCCTCAGTATCCGTTTCCTGTAGTTATGTTAAGTGCGTTGAATGACAAGGTGTTTGATGCCCTTGATGCAGGCGCGGTAGATTTTGTCAAAAAGCCGGACAGCATGAACAAGGCACAGCTCAACGAATTTTTGACTCAGGAGCTGGCAACGAAGGTTAAGATTGCATCCACGGCAAAAGTGGGAAAACTAAAGCGAGTGGATACTTCTACGATAACCGGCCACATTGTGGGCGGAAAGGACAGGGTGATTGCCATCGGCGCATCCACCGGGGGCACGGAAGCTATTTTCGAGGTTGTAAAACGGTTTAAGAGAGATATCCCCGGCGTGGTTATTGTGCAGCACATGCCTCCGGGCTTTACCAAGATGTATGCGGATCGTCTGAATAACCAGTGTGAGGTGGCGGTGAAGGAAGCCACCACAGGTGACAAAGTACTTCCCGGACAGGTGCTTATTGCACCCGGTGACAGACATATGCGTCTGTTGAAGGTGAACGGCGAATATCAGGTGGAATGTAAGGGAACAGACAGAGTGAACGGGCACTGTCCCTCCGTGGAGGTGCTGTTCGAATCCGTAGCCAAGGTGGCGGGAAAGAACGCGGTGGGTGTAATACTGACAGGTATGGGCGGAGACGGCGGCAAAGGACTTCTCTCCATGAGGAAAGCCGGTGCCAGTACCGTCGGTCAGGATGAGGCATCCTGTGTCGTGTACGGAATGCCGAAGGTTGCCTTTGATCTGGGAGCCGTACAGATTCAGAAGCCGGTCACTGAGATCGCAGGAGAGGTTTACCGCCTGTTGAGTAAATAGATATCAAAATTAAGAAAGGAGAATATACTGATGAAGATTTTATTGGCAGAAGATGATTTCGCCAGCCGGAAGTTTATGGATAAACAGCTGTCGCAGTATGGAGAATGTGATGTGATGGTGGACGGAGAAGAGGCCGTGGATGCTTTTATGATGGCATTAGACGACGAAGAACCCTATGACTTGGTCTGCCTGGATGTCATGATGCCGGTCATGGACGGGTATCAGGTTTTGAAGGCTATCCGTGATATTGAGACCCAGAAGGGCATACCAAAGAGTGAGCGCGTTAAAGTGATCATGACTACGGCGCTGAATGATGAGCGCAATGTTAAGATGGCGTTTGAGCTCGGCTGCGAGGCTTATGCGGGGAAACCTATCGATATGGAGAAATTTGAAAAGGTATTGAAAAAGCTGGAGCTGATTTAAACGTCAGAGAAATCCTTTAGAATGGAGGAAGTATGGCAGAAGAATTTAACACAGACAGCATGCTTTCCATGTTTTTGTATGAGAGTAATCAGGGCCTGGAAAAGCTGGAAGGCATTATTTTGGAAAAACAGGATGCAGATTGCTTTGACGATTCCGACATTAACGAGATTTTCCGTATCATGCACACCATCAAGGGTTCATCCGCTGTTTTGATGTATGAAAACATCAAGACGGCATCCCACAAACTGGAGGATGTGTTCTACTATCTGCGAGAGTCCCATCCGGAAAATGTTCCTCACAGGGAACTGGTGGAAAAGGTACTTGCCGTATCGGATTTCATTACGGGTGAGCTTGAAAAGATTAAGGCCGGAAGCGACCCGGATGGAGATGAAAAGGAGCTGGTGGCGGATCTGGATGAGTTTCTCGGTGAACTCAAGGGCGAGATCAAGAAGCAGGGCATCCGGCTTCCCAAAGCGAACAAGCAGGAGGAGCCGACTCAGTTCTACATCACGCCCGTGGCGGAGGAAGACAGTCATTTTTACCGGATTGTGATCCACTACAAGAGTGACACGCAGATGAGTAACATCCGTGCCTACAGCGCAACTTATGCGCTGAAGGAGGTGGCTGAGGATCTGCTTTACACGCCGGAGGATATCCTTTCCAACGAGGGAAGTCACGACAACATTCTGGCGGAAGGCTTCCATATGCTGCTGCAGACGAAGGCTTCCAAGGACGAAGTGCTGGAGCTGATCGACAGCTCCGAGGCGGAGAGTATTGATTTTAATGAGATTAACAGTACGGAGTACGGCAAGGCGCTGACAGAGTTCGGGCGCGAGGCACCACCCATCGTCATTAATCTGGATGAGGATAAGAGTGCGGCAAAGGATGATAAGCAGCAGGCCCCTATTGCTCCCGGTGACTATGTGGTAAAGTCAAAGGAGACAGGAAAGGGCAAGACCCTGGCGAAGAACCAGGCGAAGCAGCAGGCCATCATCAGTGTGAATGTTGAGAAGATGGATGCCCTCATGGATATGATAGGGGAGCTGGTGATCGCGGAGGCAACGGTGCTGCAGAATCCCGACCTGAAGGTGCCGGGGCTGGATCTCACCAATTTCCAGAAGGCTGCGGCGCAGTTGGCCAAGAACACTACGGAGCTGCAGGATGTCATAATGTCCATGCGAATGATGCCCCTTACCAGCGTGTTCCAGAAGATGCGGCGTATTGTCTTTGATGTTTCCAGAAAGCTGGGAAAAGACATTGAGTTTGAAGTGATCGGCGAGAATACGGAAGTGGATAAAAATATTATCGAACACATTTCCGACCCGCTGATGCACCTTGTGAGAAACTCAGTGGACCACGGCATCGAGGATGACCCGGAAGCCCGCATGGCCAACGGAAAGTCGCCAAAGGGTAAGATCACCCTGGAGGCGAAAAACGAAGGCGGTAAGGTATATATAAGCGTAAAGGACGATGGGAAAGGGCTTAATAAGGAAAAACTCTACAATAAGGCGATGGAGAACGGCCTGATCGGCGATAAGGCCATGAGCGAGTTTACAGATAAGGATATTTTCAAGTTCATCACACTGCCCGGTTTCTCCACCAAAGAGGTAGTTACGGAATATTCCGGGCGTGGCGTGGGAATGGACGTTGTGGTAAAAAATATCCAGTCCATCGGAGGACGCCTTGACATCGACAGCGTGGAGGGACAGGGTTCGGAAATGACTTTGGTCATACCGCTGACCCTTGCGATTATCAGCGGCATTGTGATACAGGTAGGCGAGGCGCCATTTGTGATCGAGATGGCATCCATCAAGGAATTTATCAGCGTAGGTGAGGATGCCCTCATACAGGAACCCGGAGGAGAAGAGTACCTTGTCCTGCGCGGCGACTGTTTCCCCTTTATCCGTCTGGGTGAGAAATATGACCTGCCGGGAGCTAAGAGCAAGCTGGAGGATGGAATTGTAGCTGTTGTGGAGCATGAGGGAAAACAGATATGTATCCTGATTGACAAGATACTCCAGGAGCAGGAGATTGTGGTAAAGCCGATTCCTTCCTATGTGAAGAAAGTAAAGGGACTTTCAGGCTGCACGCAGCTTGGAGACGGAAGTATTGCTTTAATCCTGGATGTTGGAGGATTGATGATAGAGGAGGAAAGGAGATAGCACATGGCGGATGAATTGAAAGAAGAACTGCTGGAAGAAGACGCCTCAAAGGGAAAATTTATGACCTTCCAGACAGGGAGGGAATATTTCGGCATAAGCATCAGTTATGTAAGTGAGATCATCCAGATGCAGCCGATCACAGCAATACCAGAAGCAGAAGACTATATCAAAGGCCTGATTAATCTTCGTGGTAAGATCATTCCCGTGATTGATGTTCGTGTGAGGTTTAAAATGGAACCGATAGAATACACGGACAGGACATGTATTATTGTGATTGACGTGAAATCGACGGTGATTGGGCTGATCGTGGAGAAGATAGCGGAGGTGGATGACATCCTGGATGAAGATGTTGTTCCGCCGCCCACGCTGGGAGGCCATAAGGACAACGAGAAAAGTAAATATGTCTATGGTCTGGCGAGAACGGGAGACACCATGAAACTGCTGTTGGATCCGGAGAAGCTGATTAAACAAGAGGACTTAAATATTCTTGAAGAGATTCAGGAAGAAGAACAATCATAAAGAAGGAGAGTTTACCATGAAGAAGAAATTTTCACTTAATGACATGCCTGTAAAGACAAAAATTAGAGCGTTCACTGCCGTGATGCTGGCTTTTATGGTTATCATCGCAGGGGTTGGACTGTTTACCGCGACCAATATTAACAAGGTTCGCAGCGACCGGTATGACGATTACGCCATGAGTCAGTATTATGTGGCGAATGCATTCACTAACTTCGCAAATATTAAGGTATGCATTAGAAATATTATATTTTATTACTATGACGATGCGGACGGCGTAGCGAAGCAGACAGCTAAGATTGAGCAATATCATAGTGATATGACCAAGAACCTGGAACTGTTCAAGGATAATCTGCCGATGCTGCATGCTGACATCAGAACCCAGTATGAGAAGGTAGAGAGAGCAGCAAACGATTGGCTGAACTCCATGGAAAGTGAGATCAAAAAAGCAGTGAGCGGAGATCAGAAGGGTGCCTTGGAAGAGCTGCTGGGCACCGGCGTGGTAAAGGCGGATGAAGCCGAGGCAGAGACGGTCACTCTGATCAATATGCTGACGGAGGATGCTGAGGAGAATGATCAGGATGTACACACCCAGTTGGTGCTTCTGATATCCGTAATGTGTGTTGTGGCTGTCATCGCAGTTTTCATCAGCTTCGGATATGCGGCTGTGGTAACCCGCGCAATCACCGTTCCCATTGAGAAGCTGACAGTCGCGGCCAATAAGCTGGAAAAAGGTGACATAGATGTAGACTGCCAGAAGATCAACAACGATGATCTGGGCGATCTGATGGATGACTTCGCGAACATGGCTGCAGGTATCAAAGAGCAGGTAAGGATTGCGGATGTCATTGCAAAGGGCGATTTCACGGTAGACGTAAAGCCCAGGAGCGACAAGGACGTTCTTGGAAAGGCTCTGCAGAAGCTGGTTCGCGACGAGAATATGACCCTGAACAACATCAGGGAGGCAGGTGCCCAGATTACCGTAGGCTCCGAGCAGGTGGCAAATGCCAGCCAGGCTCTGGCACAGGGTTCTACTGAACAGGCAAGCGCATTGCAGCAGGTAACAGCATCCATGGATGAGGTTACACAGCGCACCAAGGAGAACGCTACAGAGGCAGGCCAGGCAAGCAATCTGGTACACAATATCAAGGATATGGCAGCGGAAGGCAATGAGCAGATGAAGTCCATGATTCAGGCTATGGACAGCATCAACGAGTCCTCTGAGACCATCTCCAAGATCATCAAGACCATTGACGATATTTCCTTCCAGACCAATATCCTGGCTCTGAACGCTGCTGTAGAGGCTGCAAGAGCAGGTGTACACGGCAAGGGCTTTGCAGTGGTTGCTGAAGAAGTCAGAAATCTGGCTGCGAAGAGTGCATCTGCTGCGGGCGAGACCGCTGAGATGATTGAGGACTCTATCCGCAAGGTGGCTACCGGTACAAAGATTGCAGAGGAGACTGCAAAGTCTCTGGATGCGATTGTGAAGTCCATCGACGAGATCGTGGTTCTGATCAGCAATATTACCGCTTCCTCCAATGAACAGGCAACGGCAATCTCTCAGATTGATCAGGCTATCTCCCAGGTATCCACAGTGGTTCAGACCAATGCGGCTACCAGCGAGCAGTGTGCGGCGGCCAGCGAGGAACTTTCCAACCAGGCTGTTACACTGAAGGAGCTGATCGGTCAGTACAAGCTGCTGACGAGCAGCAACCAGGGCTTTTCCTTTGGCAGCTCCGGCAGTTCCTATACTGACAATGAGCAGATCATTTCCCTGGACGGAGATTTCGGCAAGTATTGATGAAGAGAATGTATAAGGAAGAATGAAACTATGTAATGTTAAAAAGGAAGTCCGGCGACGGGCTTCCTTTTGTAAAGAGGTAAACATATAATGTCAGGAAACATTTGGAATGCGGATTTAGGTAACGGGAACTACCGCAACCCCATACTTTATGCAGACTATTCGGATCCGGATGCGATTCGTGTGGGTGAGGACTATTTTATGACTGCATCCAGCTTCTGCAATGCTCCAGGGCTTCCGCTTCTTCACTCTAAGGATCTCGTAAACTGGAAGGTAGTAAACTACGTTATAGACAGGCTTCCGGAAGAACGTTATAAAGCTCCGATACATGGATGTGGTGTGTGGGCGCCTGCGATCCGATATCATGAGGGAACGTATTTTGTCTGCTTTCCCATGCCCGATGAAGGCATTTATATGAGTACTGCAGCAGATCCCTTCGGCAAATGGTCCGAGCCGGTAAATATAAGGCCGGGCGCAGGCTGGATCGATCCCTGCCCTTTCTGGGATGAGGACGGAAGAGCATACCTTGTGGCCGGAGTGGCAAAGAGCCGTATCGGCTATAAGAGCGTTCTTCATATGGTTGAAATGCAGCCTGACGGAATGGGGCTGATTGGCGGGGAAGTAAAGATATTTGACGGAAATGAGAATGACCAGATAACCATCGAGGGGCCTAAGATGTATAAAAGGAATGGTTGGTATTATGTCTTCGCACCTGCAGGCGGAGTAAAGACAGGCTGGCAGACAGTGCTGCGTTCCAAAAATGTGTTCGGCCCTTACGAATATAAGGTGGTGATGCGCCGGGGAGACAGTGCAGTGAATGGACCTCACCAGGGGGCGTGGGTGGATACTATTACAGGAGAAGATTGGTTCCTCCATTTTCAAGATGTCTATGCGGCCGGGCGTATCATCCATCTGCAGCCTATGAGCTGGAGAGAAGACTGGCCCATAATAGGCATAGCAAAGGAGGGCAATGATTACGGCGAACCGGTAATGGAATACCGGAAACCGAATGCAGGCGTGGTAAACCCGGAGATATGCGAGCCTGATACCTCCGACGATTTCACCGGCAGCAGGCTGGGATTACAGTGGCAGTGGAATGCAAATCCCGAAGAGAAATGGTATGAACTGACGGGAGAAAACCTGAGATTAAATGCAGTTCATAAGAACTCGGTCTACGGCGATATGCCCAATCTTCTGCTGCAGAAATGGCCCGCTCCGGAATTTGGCTGTGTGACAAAGCTTGACCTGTCTCATCTGGAAGATGGGGACGAAGCAGGGATGATTTCCATGGGCACCAGCTATGGTCTTATCACCTTTAAGCGGGAGGGGAGCCGGCTGATTCCCTGCTATGTCACCGGAGTCCAAAAGTATGGAAAAATCCTGCCGGACATGACAGAAGAAACTGAGAAAACGCTTCCCGTGATCGCTTTTGAACAGGCAACAGAGCTCTATGTAAGGTATACCGTTAAACGGACAGGCACAAGGGATTTGAATGCAGACGAAAGGGATTTCCCTCTGGAGTTGGTGACCTTTGAATACAGTACGGATGGAAACAGTTACCGGACAGGCGGAGATCTGATTGCAATACCCGGACGCTGGGTAGGGGTTAAGAACGGAGTGTTCTGCAGTTCCGCAGGGAGGGAAAGCAGGGGTTATGCCATTGTAGATTCTGTTATTTATGAGAGGCTTTAATTGAAAGATATCGATGAGGGAAGCGAATAGAATAAGTCTCCCGGCGGCTTCATATAATTTTATGAGGATTACAGGGAAATCGGGAGTCATGTATGAAAAAATTTGTAACAGCAATCCTGGTGTTTGATTTGATAGCGGGATTGCTGTTTTTAGGTCTGCAGGAGAGCCGGGGACAGATTCCGACGGCAGGGGAGGCAGCGGCCCGGAATGGCGGCAGCAGTGCCGCGGATGGCAGAGCTGTCACGGACGATGAGGACGTCATGGACAAAGGGGACGTCACGGACAATGGAGATGTCACGGACAAAGGGGATGTCACGGACGATGAAGATGTCCGGAAAATTGCCATTACCTTTGATGACGGTCCCCACCCCTTCTATACGGAGCAGCTGTTGGACGGCCTGAAGGAGCGGGGGGTACATGCCACATTCTTTGTGACCGGAGCGCATGCAGAGCTGCACCCGGATATCATTAAGCGGATGCAGGAGGACGCCTGAGTTATAATAAGCATAACCGAAAAAAGCTTGAAAACAAGCGGCTTTCACCGGTTATGCTTATTTTTTTACCCGTTAAATCTCAGGCGAAGGAGGCGCAAATGAAAGGTAAGGAACAAGAAAAGAACTTTAGGACAAGCAAGGTGCAGTATTCCAGCAGACCCTTCCATAAACGGGACGGGCTGCTCCACACAAGAGGTTATACCTATTTCCCGCGGATATCTATAGCAGGGCTGTGGCTGGAAGAACTGGGGTTCCATGTGGGTGATGAACTGCAGGTTGAGTATGGAGAAGGTTATTTACATATTAGCCGGGCAAATGTCAGTATGGTTTGCGAACAATCGAATTATACAGATGCAGAGGAAACTCAGGGTACAGGGAAAACCACCCGAAAGGAAAGGGGGCAGAAAGTATAGTGAAAGATTTGAGAGAACTGTTGGAAAGGTCGCAGAAACTGAATACAGACATTAAGAGACTTTTGAAGGAGTCTACTTATTTAGAGTATGACGATTTAAGTAAGCTGGATATCGACTATGAGGATGCCGAGCAGCTTTTGCTCCATGAGCAGTTGTGGAGGGTGATGCAGGAGTTGGAAGATGTGAGTGATCGTCTTGATTACCTGGCGCTTCCGATCAAAGAGGTCAGCAGGCTGCATAAGAATTCCGATGGGAGATACGAAACTGAGAGTGGGCAATACTTTACAGGTGGATGCAGGGTGGAGGCATTGATATCTGACAGCTTCCGAGAGGTTCCCCGCTGGGTGAGGACGAGCATTGAACATGACGGTAAGGATTATTTCCTGGCGGGATATCAGGAGATTGAGCTGGAGGGCCTGAAAGTACGTTTAAGAGGGAGGGCGTGAAATATGGCTGTTGTATATGCTGTGTGTAATCAAAAGGGCGGAGTGGCAAAGACTTTGACGGCAGTAAGTTTAGGGATTGGCCTCGCCCGTGAGAGTAAGAAGGTGCTTTTGGTGGATATTGATCCGCAAGGCAGTCTGACGGCGAGCCATGGCTATCAGCAGCCGGACCAGATGGAGACAACACTGGCGGATGTGTTGGGAGGGATTATTCAGGATAATCCCCTCCCGCCCGACAGGGCGATCCTGCACCATGAGGAGGGAGTTGACCTGATCCCGGCAAATATAGAGCTTTCCGGCCTGGAGGTCACGTTGGTCAATACAATGAGCAGGGAGACAATCCTGCGGGAATACATAGATTTAATGCGTGATGCTTATGATGTGATTATTTTGGATTGTATGCCCTCCCTGGGGATGCTGACAATCAATGCACTGGCAGCTGCGGATGAGGTCCTGATACCGGTGCAGGCACAATATCTCTCAATTAAGGGTTTGGAGCAGCTGATGCGTACCATAGCGAAAGTAAAACGGCAGATCAACCAAAAGCTTTCAATCAGGGGTATTGTGGTGACAATGGCGGATATGCGTACCAATTATGCGAAAGAGATTGTGGAGCTGCTGCACAACACTTATGACGGTCACATTTGGATTTTTGAGAGTATCATTCCATTGTCTGTTCGTGCAGCGGAGACGAGTGCGGAAGGGAAAAGCATTTATCTCCATGACCCGTCCGGGAGGGTGGCAAAAGCGTATAACGCACTGACAAAGGAGGTGCTGGCATGAGCAGGGGCATGAGAAGCAGCGCGAAAAATATCCAGATGACTTCTTATGAGGACCTGTTTCAGATATCAGAAAACAGCGGTCCCGAAGGTGATAAGGTACAGAAGATCGCCCTGACAGAGTTGTTCCCATTCCGGGATCACCCATTTAAGGTGCTGGACGATGAAGCCATGGCCGACACGGTGGAAAGTGTTAAGACACACGGCGTACTCGTTCCCGGTATTGCAAGGCCGAGGCCAGAGGGCGGATATGAACTTGTCTCCGGACACAGGCGAAAAAGGGCTTCAGAACTGGCAGGCCTGGAGACAATGCCCGTGATCGTGAGGGAGATGGACGATGACGAAGCCGTGCTGATGATGGTGGACAGCAACCTTCAGAGGGAGAACATACTGCCCAGCGAGAAAGCCTGGGCGTACCGGATGAAGCTGGAAGCATTGAAGCATCAGGGCGTAAAGGACACTTCTCGCCAACTTGGCGAGAAGTACAGCATTGACGCATTGAGCGAAAATTCCAATGACAGCGCAAGGAACATTCACCGCTTCATCCGCCTGACGGAGCTTGCCCCGTCCATGCTTCAGTTGGTGGACGATAAGAAGCTGCCGTTTAATCCGGCTGTGGAATTGTCCTATCTGACGAAAGAGGAGCAAATGAAATTATCTGAAAAGATGGCGGAGCTTTCCCATGTGCCCTCGCTGGAGCAGGCGAAGCGGCTGCGGAAATTCAGCCAGGAAGGGAAACTGGGGGAGGATGTGATAGAGGCGATACTGACGGAGGAACGCAAGACCCCGCCCCAGGTGACATTAAAGAGTGAGAGGCTGCGGCAGTATTTTTCAGAGGAATATACGCCGAAGCAGATAGAAGATGTTATCATTTCCCTGCTGGAGACTTGGAAAAAAGAACATGATTAACAGGGTGCCCGGCACTGACCAACAATCAGTTGCCGGGCTTTTTATGCCTAAAATTCAGCCCCGGTGTGGCTTGTTGTTTGGTTACACCGGGGCTTTTTTGTGGGAAAAAGATAAGGAAGGGGGCAATCAATATGCCGCTTGAGCTTGATTATTACTATGGCAATGAGGCGGAACAGTACAGCTTCTACCGTATCCCGAAGGTGCTGTTCACGGACAGCCGCTTTAAGGCCGTGTCCGTGGAAGCGAAGGTACTGTATGGGCTTCTGCTCGACCGCATGGCGCTGTCAGTAAAAAACGGATGGATGGACGAGTATGGTCGCGTTTATATCATCTACACCATTTCGGATATCCTGGAAACGCTGGGGTGTGCGGAACAGAAGGCAAATAAGCTGCTGGGGGAACTGGACAGCGCAAAAGGGATCGGTCTGATCGAGAGGAAACGGCGCGGATTGGGAAAACCCAATGTCATCTATGTCAAAAACTTCATCGACAGGAAACGGGAGCCGCCCGGCTGGGAAACAGGTCCATATTCACCTGCACCGGATGCGAAGATTTCAGCACAGACGGGATCACAGGCACTGTCCTTTGAAAATCACAATTCCAGATTTGTGAAAATCACAAATCAAGAAATGCGAAAATCACAAACAAATAATACTGACTTTAGTAATACTGACTTGAATGAGACTGACCCATCTATCTATCCGGCTGGCAGCGTATCCCACGCCGGGGGCGCGGAAAGCCGGGCTGATTTGATAGATGGGATGGATAAGGCAGATAGCAGCCACTTAAAGCTGTTCAATGCTTACCGTGAGATACTCAGAGAGAATATCGACTATGACATCCTTGTGGAGCGCAGCCCCCATGACAGGGAGCGGCTGGACGGATTCGTGGAACTCATGGCGGAAGTGTGCTGCAGCCGCCGGGAGACTGTACGAATCAACCAGGAGGATATGGGCGTGGAGGTGGTAAAGGGGCGCTTCTTAAAGCTCCATAGCGGGCATATCGAGTATGTCATGGACTGTCTGGACAAGAACACCACCCTTGTGGGGAACATAAGGGCATACACCCTGTCAGTGCTGTTCAATGCGCCTGCGACCATGAGCCAGTATTACGCAAGCCTTGTGAGCCATGACATGGCGAGCGGGAAATTCTGCGGCGGATAAAGGCAGAGACAGCAGCTCATTTTTCTTTCCGCCGGTAAAAACTTAAGCGGGCGGAAAAGCTGGCAGAAAAGGGAAGGAGGGTAGACAGAAGAATTTATGGTTCGTAGGCGGCAGAGTATATTTTTTGGAGTGTCGTGGGCGGCTTTTTGCAGGGCTGTCCTTATTTTTTCCCTTTATCCGTTGTGGGGAAGCCGGGTCAGGGGGCCTCCCGTGAGACGGCGGATAAGTTCCAGGGAAAAGAAAAATAGAAAGGACGCACGGAAACAGTGCGGAGGTGGTGGATAAGAGGATGGAAAAAAACAGAGAAGTTGACAGGACAGCGGGAAAGGAGGGAAACCCGGCTGACAGGGGCGGAGAGAGCCGAAGTGACCGGAAGAAACAGGAGAAAGACCCCTGCAGGAAATGCAGCCGCTGGCTGACAGTGATATGCCTGCTTGTGCTTCTGATCCTGCTGTGCCTGCTCTTTAAATCCTGCGGGGCGGGGGGCACCCCTGTGGTGGAGGTTGACAGGCTTTATGAGACGGATATCGCGCCAGTGCCTTCAGAGATCATTCCCTCGGTGGAGAACAGGCGGGTGAACCTGATCATTTCGGAAAAATACCGCATCACGGATGATAAGCCGTTGCTGTATGTCCGGTTCCCGGAGGAGAACATATTTGACGTGGTTTTCACGCTGAAGGACGCAGACGGAGAAACACTGTACCGGACGGATTATGTAGCGCCGGGAACAACGGCAGGGATTGACGGCACGGCATTTCTGGAAAAAGGAAGCTGGATGCTGGACTGTGTTGTGTCGGTCTATGACCGGGAATCCGGATCGCTGCTCTCTGACTGTACCACGGTAGTTTTTGATGTGGATTATCAGTAAAAGAGAGGTATAGGGGTTTGGTATCAGAGGAGAGCGCAGATATGCGCGGTAAATAGTTGTTCAGAGAATAAAAGACGAAAAATGGAGGATGCAAAATGAAAAGAAAAATTGCGGCAATGATGACGGCGTTATTCACGATGATCTCGGTTCTGCCCATGAGTGCCATGGCAGCGGAACGCGAGACGGTTCCCGGACAGGACGGGCAGGGGTTCACGGTGACTGCCACCGCAACGGTGACGGACGATGACTGGGAGGAACTGGGACTGAATGTGGTGGTTTCCTACCCTGTGACAGTCGGGCTTTCCCTGGATGGGAACGGCAAATATGTGGGGAGCGGCGCGGTCTATGCCTACGGTATGCTGGGCGCGGGCAACAAGCTGACGGTGGCGGTCGATACGGCGGACACCAGCAGGTACGGTGTGGTCAGGTTCTGCCGGAATGATGGCGGAAACAAAACCTATGTCCCGGTTGACGCAAAATATTATACAAGCGCCGGGGCGGAGATTGGCCCGAAGACGTCATTCACCCACACGGAGACGCTGGATAACCTGGTTGCAAAGAGAAAGGCGCAGGCATTCCCTTACAGTCTGACGCTGCAGGGGAGCATTGACGGACTGATCCCCATTCAGGGCAACGGGGAATATGTGATGGACATTCCCTTAAAGATCAGCATCAGCCCGGCGGACTGACAGGAAACGGAAGTGTAGGATGCAGGCGGGGTGCTGTTAAGGCATCCCGCCTTAATGAGAGAGGATGGTTGAATGAATGTCATAAATATCAGAAAAATCGTAGGCTGTCTGGCTGTCTTTGCGCTCCTGCTCTCTGCCCTGCCCGGTTTGGCTGCAAGGGCGGAGGAAAGCGGCGGGCAGACGGAGAATATCGCCGTTACAGGAGAGGGACAGCTGCAGGGAGAAGATACCGATGCAGAAAGCGGAGCGGGTGAGGCGGATCAAAACCCGGAAATCCCGGCGGACGGTCCGGTGGAAAGCGAAGCAGAGATTTTCGGCATGACCTCCGTATCGGGCGGCGATGTGGGCATTATGCAGGCGGCAAATGTTCCGCTTTCTTATACGGACGAAAAAGGAAATGAGTTTACCTACGAGCTGGACGGGGAGGGCAATGCCACGGTCACGGGAATCAGGGTATCCGGGCAGCCTTTGGAAGTGCCGTCTGTGATCGACGGTGCAGCGGTCTGTGCCGTTGAGAACGGGACAAGCTGCGTTGTGACGAACCCGCTGACAAGGATAGAGGAACTCACGGTCAATGGGGATATCCGTATAGGCGTGAAAGCCTTTTCCGGCCTTACCATAGGAACCCTGACCATCGGAGAGGGAGTAAACAGGTTTTCGGTTTACAGCGCAGATAATTATACTCACTATTGGCAGCAATTCGCTTCCTCATCCATTGACAGGGTAGTATATGAAGCCGTGGAGATACCCATTTCCATTCCTGTCGAGACGGCCCAGCGTACCAATAATTACGGGCCATTTTACCAGGCGCGGGTCAGCGAGATCGTGTTTGGCGCGAATGTGAAGCTGATACCGGAGTTTCTGTTCAAGGATGCATTCCTGGACCTGGATGAACTTACGGTCAATGCGGAGAGGATCGGCGCGGAAGCCTTTGCGGGTTCCGGCATAAGGATAACAAAGCTGACGCTTGGGGAGGATGTGAAGACGCTGGAGCAGGAGTCAGACGGTATGGCGCTCAATTTCTTCTGGTGCCAGTTTAAGGAGGCTCAGATCGGGACGCTCAGGCTGGAGTCCGCTGACCTCGACCTGGGGCATACCAAAGCGCCGACCGCAAGTATGTCGCCCTTTGGCCCGTTCTGCTCCGCCACGGTGGGGCATTTTGAGATTGGTGACAGGGTGACGAGGATACCGGAGTATTTTCTGTGCCAGGCAACGCTGGAACAGGACGAACTGACAGTTAATGTACCTTATATCGGAGCCTATGCGTTCGGTATGGAAAACATCTCTATCGGAACCCTGACCATCGGGGAAAAGGCGGAGACATTTGGGGAGTCTTATTTCACAACACAGTCAACCCACTATTACTGCCAATTCCGGTCTGCGAATATCGGCACGCTCCGGTTTCTTCCGGGAGCACTTGAACTGCAGAATGAAAAAGGGATTAGCCTTACAAACAGTGTTTATGCACCGTTTTACGGTGCGGCGGTGGGAAGCCTTGTCATCGGCGATGATGTCCAAAAGATACCGGAGTATTTTCTGGACAATGCCAGGCTGGAGATGGAGGAACTGACCATCAATGTGCCGGAAATCGGCGGACATGCATTTTCCAGCTCCAATATTTCCTTTGGGACGCTGACCATTGGGGAGAATGTCACAAATTTTTCCGAGACGTTTATCAGTACAGACTTAAAGCATTACTGGAACAATTTTCAGGACTGTACCATAGGACACCTGAATTACCTTTCCCCGGCTGCGGCTACCACCCATGCAAATACAGGAATGGGGTCGTTAAGCAGCGATATTTTTCCGCCTTTTCAGAATGCCTCGATTGGCGATCTGACGCTGGCGCAGGATATAGCCTGTATTCCTGATTATCTTTTCTACAAGGCAAAATTCACAAAGGACGAACTGACGCTGGATATCCCGGTTTTGGGGGCGTTCTCATTTTCCAGCCCGAATATACACATACGCTCCCTGACGATTGGCGAAAGTGTAACAACCTTTTCCCTTGCGCCGGACAGCACAAGCGCCTATCTGCGCTGGCAGCAGTTTGATTCCTCCACCATTGATGAATTGCATTATAACGCGCCCAATGCGCAGACGGCAGGATTTATAGGTGATGATAAGTATTACTTCGGCCCTTTCTGCCAGTCAAAGATCGGGCATCTGTATCTTGGAAGCGGTGTGGAGCAGATACCGAATTACTGTTTTGCCTCCGCCTGTCTGACACAGGAGGAACTGGAGATTCATGTCCCGGTGGTCTGCCCCGGCGCGTTCAACAGTACAGCGATACAGATCGGGGTGCTGACGCTGGGGGAGGAGGTGGAGCAGTTTCCGTATCTGAAGACTTATTCCCTGTGTTACTTCCGCCAGTTTGCGGGCACGAAGATCGGGACGGTGAGGCTGCTCTCCCCGCATATCCAGACGAACACAAGCTGTTACAAAAGCCCATTTGAGGACAGCACCATAAACGGTCTTGAGATTGGGGAGAAAACGGAAGTGATATCGGATAACCTGTTCCTGAATGCCAGAATGACGGTTGAGGAACTGACGCTGGAAGATATTTCGGTCGGGTACATGGCGTTCAGCAGCAGAAACAATAAATTTGAGATCCTGAACATCGGCGGGGAAGTCCTTTATGCGGGCATGGGGAAATATAC
>JAIDME010000370.1 GCA_029050705.1 Acetatifactor sp. | reverse complement strand
GTGAAGGAAGCTGCAGATTATGTGACAGCGTCTAATGATGAGGACGGGCTGATACAGGTGATTGAGAAATTTTTTAATTAATATAGATTATTCAGGGGGGAAGCGTGGGCAGTAAGCTTAAAATAACGGTGCCGGAAAAGGCTGCGCATATTTTGAAGACCATACAGGCAGCAGGCTTTGAAGCCTATGTGGTAGGCGGCTGCGTGCGCGATTCTCTTTTGGGAAGGGAGCCACAGGACTGGGATATCACCACCTCCGCCACGCCGGAGCAGGTCAAGGCCCTTTTTCCCCGCACTGTGGATACAGGGCTTCAGCATGGAACCGTCACAGTCCTGCAGGATAAGGAAGGTTTTGAAGTCACTACCTACCGTATTGACGGAAAGTATGAGGACAACAGGCACCCCAGTGAGGTAACCTTTACACCGAATCTGGAGGAGGATTTGCTGCGCCGGGATTTTACCATAAATGCCATGGCTTATAATGACGAAGCAGGGCTGGTGGACTATTTCGGCGGCAGGGAGGATATGCGGATAGGAGTGATCCGGTGTGTAGGCAAGCCCGAGGAGCGGTTTGAAGAAGATGCTTTGCGCATTTTGCGGGCTATAAGGTTTGCCGCCCAGTTGGGATATCACATTGATGCATATACTGTCACGGCAATTCGGAAGCTGGCTTCCAACCTGAACAATATCAGCGCGGAGCGTATTCAGGCGGAGCTGGTGAAGATAATGATGTCCCCTCATCCGGATTATCTCAGAGGGGCATATGCCATGGGGATTACAAAGGTGATTTTGCCGGAGCTTGACCGTGCCATGGAGACACAGCAGTATCATCCCCACCATATTTACAATGTAGGCGAGCACAGTTTGCGCTCTCTGAAAGGCGTCCCGCCTGACAAAGTGCTGCGGCTCACCATGCTGCTGCATGACATGGGAAAGCCGGATACTCTGACGGTGGATGAGGATGGGATTACACATTTTCACGGACATGCGAGGGTGAGTGCTGAGATGGCCGGAAAAATCCTGCGCAGACTGAAATTTGACAATGATACCATCAACATGGTGTGCAGGCTGGTGATGTACCATGATTATGGAAATGATGTGGAACCTGATGAAAGAACGGTACGTCACGCCGTGAATAAAATAGGGGAGGACGCATTTCCCCTGCTATTTCAAATAAAATATGCGGACATTTTCGCCCAGAGCGATTACATGAGACAGCAGAAGCTGGAGCGGCTGGAAAAGTGGAAGCAGCTGTATGCAGAGATGAGAGAGAAACAGGAATGTGTGACCCTGAAAAATCTCGCTGTCACAGGCCATGACCTGATTGCCGCCGGAATGAAGCCGGGGAAGGAGCTGGGGGATGTCCTGCAGAAGCTGCTTGCTCTTGTGTTGGACGACCCTTCCTGCAACACAAAGGAGAAACTGCTGGCTGAAGCGGAAAAGCTGACGAATTAACAACATACTTTTTTGCCCCACCTCATAAGATATGATGAAAGCAGGAGCTTTCGAGTCTGAACAAACATATGCAGGAGGGGCGGTCAGTGAATGATAGGGCAGTGGAATTACTGGAACAGTATGATATAGAGGTGCTTCGAACCAGAAAGGGAAGAGGCGCCATCGTGTGTGACACGGCGGATGGGTGTCTGATCTTTAAGGAATACAGCGGGAATGACGAGCGGGCTGAGCTGCAAAACAGGCTGCTGCAGAGGATTGCTGCTGCCGGAAAGGTGCGGACGGAAAGCATTGTACCCACCAGGGAAGGCGGACTTTTTGTTAAGGATGGGGATGGGTCGGCTTATATCCTGAAGACCTGGCAGGAAGGCCGGGAGTGCAGCATCAGCGAAAGAAGCGAGTGTGTGCAGGCAGTGAAGCTTTTGGCGAAGCTTCATGAGAGCATGGAACTGCCTGTTGATGAGGCCGGGAATTTTGCCATGTATGCACCGGAGAAGGAGTATGAAAAACATAACCGTGAAATACGGAGAGTCAAGAAATATCTGAAGCAGAAGGGACAGAAGCAGCCCTTTGAGGTCAGCCTTATGGGTTCCTGTGACTATTTTCTGGAGCAGGCTCTGGAGGTTACGGAGGAATGGAATCAATATAAAGAAGCTTTTCAAAGAAGGGACGCCGAGGCGGAGAAGGCCGGGACCGTCACATTCTGTCATGGGGATTATCAGTATCACAATATCCTGATGTCTCCCGGCGGCTGGTTTGTGACGAACTTTGAGAAATGTCTGCCGGATCGTCCTGTGAGGGATCTGTATCTTCTCCTGCGAAAACTGCTGGAGAAGGGAAACTGGTCGCCCACAATGGGTTCGGAGCTGCTGCAGGCATATGAGAAGGAGCATCCTTTGTCTGCGGAGGACCGCATTGATCTGTATTACCGACTGGCATATCCGGAGAAATTCTGGAAAATAGCGAATTTTTATTTCAATTCGGGAAAAGCCTGGATTCCGGGAAAGAATCAGGAAAAACTGGAGAAACTGATAGCACAGGAGAAAGAAAAACAGCGGTTTTTGAATGAAGTATTCAGGGATGTCCACGGAAGCGGGCAAGAGCGGCGTGTTTCTCATTGATTGATATTCAGCCCGAGCCCGCAAGGGGTATGAAGATGGAAGCCAAAATCAGGAAGA
>JAIDME010000037.1 GCA_029050705.1 Acetatifactor sp. | reverse complement strand
GGATGATCTTTCCCTTGACCGGCTATGCCCCTATGGACGTTGCGGGCTGGCTTCATGTCATGAAAATTGCCAGGGATTACGGAATCAACCACTATCGCTTTCACACCTGCTGTCCCCCGGAAGCCGCTTTTATCGCGGCTGATCTTCTCGGTATCTATATGCAGCCTGAGGTTTCCTTCTGGGGCACCTTCAACGGCCCTGATGACGAGGGTTATGACAAAGAGGCACAGGACTTTCTGGAAGCGGAGGGTTTTCGGATGCTGGAATCCTTCAGTAATCATCCCTCCTACTGCATGATGTCCATGGGAAATGAACTCTGGGGAAACGCTTCCGCCCTAAATGACCTTCTGAAGAAATACAAGGCGTTCCGCCCGGATGTGCTCTTTGCGCAGGGTTCCAACAATTTCTTCTGGACGCCGAATATCCAGCCTTTTGACGATTTCTTCTCAGGAGTGCGATTTACCATCGACAGGCAGATCCGGGGGTCCTATGCCATGTGCGACAAGCCCCTGGGACATGTCCAGACCGCAGTTCCCGGAACACGCTTTAACTATGACGAAGCAATCCGTCCCTCCTGCCTTTCTACAGGGAAAACAGTTGGCGCTGCCGATGAAACTATAGCCTCCGACGAGCAGTTTGCGGAAATTCAATACGGCACAGGAGTCAAAAAGGTCAGACTCTCAGAGGTTCAGTCCGAACTGATACCGGAAATTCCCGTTATCTCACACGAAATCGGACAATATGAGACCTATCCTGATTTCCGTGAAATTCAAAAGTATACAGGTGTATTGAAGGCCCGCAATCTGGAAGAGTTCAGAAGGCGCCTTAAAGAAAAAGGGATGCTTGACTTTTCCAATGACTTTTTCCGAAGTTCCGGTGCTCTTGCGGTGGCCTGCTACAAAGACGAACTGGAAACTGCTCTGCGCTCCTCACAACTGGGTGGCTTTCAGGTTCTTGACATTCAGGATTTTATGGGACAGGGTACTGCCCTGATAGGCGTTCTCAACTCCTTCATGGAGAATAAGGGACTGATAACAGCGGCAGACTGGCGCAGATTCTGCTCTGACGCTGTTGTTCAGGCAGAATTTGACAGCTATGTCGTTATTTCCGGAAAAGTCCTTGAATTCACGGTTTCACTGAGTTATTTCAGGAAACTGCCCATGGCGGATGACAAGCTTGTCTGTTGCCTGAAAGACAGTGTTGGAAATGTCATATCTTATGTCGATGCGCCTGTGACAGCACTGACAGAAAATAGCGTCCATACCAATGGTGTCCATGCCAATGGCATCCGTACCAATGGCGTCCGTGCCATAGGAGCGTTCTCCATGCAGCTGCCGGAAGTGGACACCCCCGCTTCCCTGACGCTGAATGTTGAACTGCAAAACTTATGTATCAGCAACAGTTATAGACTGTGGATTTACAAAGATACGTCAAGCGCTGAACATGAATGCTTTCCCTGCATTCTTCCGGCTTCCGATTTGCAGGTTGTGCAGCAACTTGAGCATCTGCCAGCTCTGGCACAGACAAACAGGGCCTGCCTGCTCTTCCTCTCCGACGAAGAAAACAAAGCATCCGTAGAAGGCACCTATTGCACAGACTTCTGGTGCTATCCCATGTTCCGCAATATCTCCTTAAGCTCCAACAAGGAGGTGCCGGTGGGAACCCTGGGGCTCCTCATCCGCAAGGAACACGAGGCCCTTGCGGGCTTTCCCTGCGAAACTTACACAACGCCCCAGTGGCATTCCATTGTAAACTCTTCCCGCTCTACGATTCTGGATGACACGGGGATTGTTCCCATCGTGCAGACGATTGACAATTTTTCCAGGAACCATCGCCTGGGAATGATTTATGAAATCTATCTGCAGGATTTGGATTTAGGGCTTCTGGTCTGCACCAGCAATTTACCCGGGCTGATACAGGAAGGACATCCCGAGGCACTCGCCTTGTACGAAAGCCTTGTCTCCTGCCTTCCGAAGCTGGCGGAAAAGCGCAGGAACACACATGCTGTTTATGCCATGACCAGCGAGGAATTCCGCAAACTGCTGTCTATGGAGACCAGCGCGCCTGAATACGATCAATAATGATACTTTTTCCGCTTAACGGCCAAAAACAGGACGGAGATTGCAAAGGCAAAAATTTCCGCTGTAACATCCGCCCACCAGATGCCGTCCAAATCCAGCAGCAGCGCCAGCCACT
>JAIDME010000369.1 GCA_029050705.1 Acetatifactor sp. | reverse complement strand
TAATAACTGCCTTTCTTACTTACCGTAGGATATAATCCTCTTTTTCCCAGCTGTGGCTCGCACAAACATTTTATCCTGTAAAAAACATTGTATTCTATTGCCATGATCATCTGCCTGTAAGCATCCAGCGCCCCCTCCAGGCCCTCTGGGGTCACTAATGAAAGATTATCCAGAGATGTATGGTACTCCGGAAATTCTCCGTACTTAGACCTGCAGACCACACAGACAGGCAGGTCCACCCCCGGCGCATTATACTGTCGTTCGTCCGATCCTCTGTCTAAAAAGGTGTAACGCCTGTATTCCGGATAATGAAATCTTAATACATTTTTTGCAGCCCGGTCAGCCAGCGTATTTCCGTCTCTTGAGGGAATATAAGAATATGTCCTGTTATCTCCCACACAGGACAGCACATACCCCGCAATAACTCTCTGTTTCATTTCTTCCAGATTTCTGCTCAAATAAGTAATGGAACCGATTGTCTCCGGTATAAATACAATCCGGTATGTATACTTTCTGTCTTTCAGAGAATCAAACCATCTTACAAGAGCGGTTACCACCGCCGGTCCTGACAGTTCATTATTTGCCATAGACGGATGACACAAATAAGTAGATAAAAGCACTTCTTTCTCAGTCTTTCCGGGAAGGATCATCTCCCCATAGGTCAGGCTTCCGTCAAACAATTCACTGTCAATATACATATGATACCGATCCTCCGGCAGGGCATCACGCATATTTCTGCTCATGCAGAAGCCGGAACGTTCTTTATAATAGGAGGTGACATAGGGGATGGCATCCGGCTGATCTTCCTGAACATAAATATACTGCTTCAATTCCTGAAGATCCACATACTTGTCCAGAGGCGCAGAATACCCCATTACATGAAGATTATTCTCCTTCATGTCAACAATCTTTTCTCCCTTCCCGTTTTCAATATAAGCCTCTCTTATCCTCCACTCTTTAGGGATCACCCAGTCAAATACCTTCGTCCCGCTTGGCACTTCATAAATCTTTAGATCCGAAATATATTCCTTAAGTATTGACAGTGTTTCCCTCACTCCATCCCCGGTAATGCTCCGACATATCGGGAAAAGTCTCTCAACCAACTGATACATCATCTGTCCTTCACTCATATTCGTTCTCCCCATCTCTTACAACCCTTAAAAATCAAAAAATTATACCCACATTATATTAAAACGCGGCGTTTCCGTCAATGCTTCATCCATGCTGCAGTGCAGCGACTTCCGCGCCGCCGTCTATAACTGCGGCTACGGCGGCAATTCCGCCGCCATCGGGGAAAACGGGATTGCTCAGAATATGATCAGCGCAGTCTGTAAATAACCAGCTCTTTGTCTCTTCCGATTTCCCTGTATCCCGCGTCCATGCACATCCTGTCAATTCTGCCGCCGGAGAGCGTTGCAATATATTTACTTTCCAGCCTGCCAAAATTTTCAAAGATATACTCGTGGGTGCAGCAGCTGATACCAAATCCTTCCGGCAGTGCATAAAGGAGCTGCCATCTTGTAAATTCAAGGCTTCCGTCCGAGGTTTCATCCTGAAATACCCAGATAACGGAATTATCATAGTTCGGAACCCCTGAATCACGTTTCAGCTCCAGGTTTATATCAAAGACTTCTTTCCACCCGGCAAACTGCTCCACCCTCTCTTCCTGCCTGTACGGCAATTCATAATACAGGGGCTCCACCGCCATGTATGAATAGAAATAAGCAAAGGCAACGCCCACCAGAACCACCTTCTTAAAATATCTGGTATCCATGAGCGCAATCACAAAGATTCCCGCCGTAATAAAAGTCAACAGATGCCTGCTGCCCTCCTCAAGCTTATACATCAGCAGCAGTGCAAAAAACATAGCCACAAAGCTGAATGTCAAATGTATCTGTATGACCAGTCGATTATACAGCTTTCGCCTTTTCGCCACATTCTCCTCATCCCGCACAACGCTGTCTTCGGAAGCCCTGCCCAGCATTCTGAACCTTCTCCAGTCCAGAATGCTCTGACCTGCCAGCACGCAAAAGATCGCCACATAGCCGCAGAAATACGCCCCCGGGGTCACGCCTGCGCGAGCCCCCTCTGCCATATTCTCAAAAAAACTCTTACTCATGTAATGCAGCTTGGTAATACAGAATCGTATCCCGCCGAAAATGCCCCGCTCAAAAAAGGCATCTACCCAGTCCGTGAAAAAGAGGGGAGCAAAGTATTCCGAACTCAGATAATGCTTGATATATGCATAAACCCCTATGGTTACTGCTATCACGGTCACAGATCCCACAACTCCCTTCCAGCCGGCTCTGCGGAACCACAGATAGGAGGGCAGCAGCAGAAACAGCAGCAGATAAGGCCGCATCAGCGTCATAACAGCCCCCAGTATAAACAGCATCACAAGCTTACGAATCCTTTTTCTGTCCAAATAATTGATTGCCAGAGCATAAAACAGGATCACCATATCAAAGCAGATGATCTCCGCCATACCGGATAACATGTACCATGTAAAAGGAGTGTACAATGAGAGCAGCAGCGCCAGAATACCCAACTGCTTCCAGGTCGGCTTTACCAGCCAGACGAACAGAAAGCAGACCAGGGATGTCAGTACTATGTTACAGACAATGGGAGACCACAGATTCCACCCGAATATCAGCCCCCAGATCACCCACGGAAACACCAGAACCGGGCTCCATGCCGCAAAGGAAAGATTCAGCGCATGGCTCTCATTAAAGCCGAAATAGCCCTGGGGATACCCGTAATGAATAATCCCTTCCACCTGCTTGTAATAAAAAAGCTCGTCATTCCATCCGCTGTTCGGCAGCCAGACACTGCTGATAACCTCGCCATCCAGCGCACATCGCACAAAACAGCATAATACAGGAAGCAATGCCAGAAGCACTGCCTGGGTCAATGTCATATATCTTTTATCCTGCTGCCACCAGGGCCTAAATTTCTTCATCAAAGTTTATTTTCTCCCGAATCACATATTGAGGCGAATTATTCAGACTGATGTAAATACGTCCGATGTACTCGCCGATCAGTCCCAGCATCAGCATGATCATTCCGCCGAAAAATACGATAGCCGCCATGGTGGAACTGAAACCCACCGGCACATCCGGATTCAGCAGCCGTTTTATGATCGTATATATTCCGTACAGGAAACCTGCAAGCGCGCTGATCGCTCCCATGGCTGTGGCAATCCGCAAAGGCTTTACAGAAAATGCGGTAAACCCGTTAAACCAGAGACCTACCAGCTTTTTAAACGTATATCCGGAGGAGCCCTCTTCTCTCTCCCTGTGATTTACCACCACATTGGCAATATTCTTTGTAGCACGCAGCACAAGACCGATTACATAGGGATAGGAGTTTTCATACCGCACCATATCATTCACCACGAACCGCTTCACGGCAAAATAGCTGGAGACATACAGCCCGGCCGGTTTTCCCAGCATGGTCCTGGTCATGCGCTCATTTGCCCTGCTTCCCAGATTGCGAAAGGCGGAATGCTTCTTGTGTTCATATCGGGCATAGACCGCATCATATCCCTCCTCCAGTTTGTCCAAAAGCTTATCCACCTCGTTGGCGGGCGTCTGTCCGTCATCATCCAGGCAGACCACATAATCGCCATCGGAATACCGCAGACCGGCCATCAGCGCAGAGTGCTGTCCAAAATTCTTCGAAAAGTCAATCCCTCTGATACATCTGTCCTCTTCACATAACCTTTTTATTGTCCCCAGGGTATCGTCCGGCGAGCAATCATTTACAAGAAAAATATCATATTCATATTTTCCGAGACTGTCCATTTTTTCCCTGATCTCCGCTACCACATGGGGGAGCGTGTGCTCCGAGCGATAGCATGGGATCACAAAACTGACTTTTTTCATCTTTACACCCTCCTGTCGGGAAGAATTACACATCATCTTTCAGCAGCATTTCCCGCAGTCTACTGACAGGATCAGAATAAAAGGGAACGCTGTCATCAGCGGGTAAATATACCTCATCTGTACTCCGGGTCCCAGAAGAAGCGTGAGAAAATATCCGCCCACCAGCGCCAGAGGAATACACTGCTTATACCTTTTAAGCATCACAAGTCTTGCCAGCAGAACAAGGTATAGCCAGATCCAAACTCCCGGCACAAAAAAATATTTCAGTATTGGAAGCTTCAGATACGCATTTGCATCCGCCCACCGCTCCAGCTTTTCGTATAGCCGATTCCAGCCGGATTCCTTGTAGATTCCCTGCTCATTTAAATATTCCTCCTCCCAGCAGGTCTGAATGTAACCCCGACCCACGCGCTGGTCAGTCACATTGATATAGGCGTGGCTCTCGTCATTGGGGTACAGATAACCCGCATTCATCGCCAGCGCTGCATTCAGATAATCTCCCGGATACCGCAGGAACAACCCGAGATAAGTACTCACAAACTCCTTCGCGCGATACAGCGCCGCATGAGTATATGTTTGCTGCTTCACCGGGTCAGCTATGGAAGGCCTGTATTTTTTATACCCTTCATTTAAAATAAAGGCATCAATCAGAGCCTTATCCGCCTCATCCATCGTGTTGTCATCCTCCGGCAGGACATCGACTCCCCCGTGATAGAGCATGGTTCTTGCCAGCTGCTGGATCGGCACACTCAGTATCTCCCGCCTGTCTCCCTGCTGCGCTCCGGACAGCCGGAAAACAGCGTTCAACAGCAGGCTGCCAAGCAACAGGCCGCCGACGGACCAGAGTATTATCCGCCTGCAGCAGCGCCTGCTCCTTTTTGAGAATAAAAAGACCGGAACCAGCAATATCAACAGTATCAAAAAAGCATATTTACCATTATTGCGGAACAGGATCACGCCCGCTGCGGCAAACAGAAATCCGATTCCGCCGCGCAGTCTGCGGGCTTTATCATCCGACTCGCGCAGCAATTCGTAAAATGCAAGCATCAGCAAAACAAAGAAAGCCGTAAAGACGGTGTCTTTTGTAACAGTAATCCCCATATACCAGTGAAACGGATAAAACATGCACAGGAGCTGCATCAGTATCAGCGGTCCCCACCCCAGGCCTCTTCTGTGCAAAAGTGCCACGCCGCAGGCCAGGGACGCCGCCAGAAACAGCATCTGCAGGAAAGCATAGATGCCAATACCGGCCGTAACGCTGCCCAGGGCGCCGCTTCCAAAATCCATAAACAGCTTCAGAAGAAGAGTATGCGCAAGAGGATGGTGGTCAGTGTAAAGCCGATTCACTATCTGCCCCACCTGAGTAGGCGTATCATAGGCGCATATGGCAGGATAATAAGCAAGATATGCCGGCAGCCAGGCAAGTGCCGTCAAGAGCAGACTGACTGCAAAGACTTTCCATGTCCTGACTCCCGGTGCAGCCCCCGGCCTCCCCGGCCCGTCCTCCGGTTTCCGCACAATATCCCACCATGCAAAGAGTGTACAGACAACTCCTCCCAGCAGACAGCCTCCCACAAGACTGATCACCATAGATTTTACCGTATACGCCTTCGTCCAAATAATATTTCCCTGCTCCGCCAAGTCACCTTCCGTCAGGCAGAAAAACCAAAACAGCACTCCAATCAGGCCAAAGAGCAGGTATACAGCCGGGCTGACCTTTATAGTCCTCTTCTCCATACGCTACCGTTCCCGCCTTTCCATGCTGATCCTGTTCAGCCTGTATTCAAAATCCCTCCGGTCCTTTGCCGCCATGACGTCGAGAATCATTCCCGCAAAAAAAGCCTGAATTCCGGCAAGCACCATAAATCCGCAGACAATGAGTGTGGGGAACCTGGGCACCTTCCCCGTTTCAAGATACTCCCCGAAAATCGGAATCATTAATATCAATGCCGCCAGCATCAGCAGTACACAAATTGCGCCAAAGAATCGGAGCGGTTTATAATTTTTGTACAACTGCACCATTTTGCGGATAACCTTCAGCCCGTCGCTGTAAGTATTCAGTTTGGAGACACTGCCCTCCGGCCTGTCCCGATACTCCACCACCACATTTTCTATCTGCATATGATAATTCACCGCATGTATGGTCATTTCTGTCTCAATCTCAAAGCCCTTGGAGAAGACGGGAAAGGTCTTTACAAACTCGTAGCTGAATGCCCTGTATCCCGTCATGATATCCTTGATATCCGTGTGAAATAACTTATTGATACCAAAGCGCATCAGACTGTTCCCGAAATTGTGGAAAGGCCGCTTGTTTTCAGTAAAATAGGTGGATGAAAGCCTGTCCCCCACCACCATATCCGCATTATGCTCCAGAACCCTGTCCACCATCTCCCGGGCACAGTCCATGGGATAGGTATCATCGCCATCCACCATAAGGTAACATTCCGCCTCAATTTCCCGGAACATTCTGCGTATCACATTGCCTTTGCCCTGTTTATACTCATATCTCACCACTGCCCCAGCCGCACCGGCAAGCTCCGCTGTCCTGTCCGTGGAATTGTTGTCATAGACATAAACCACCGCATCCGGAAGCGCCTTCCGCACATCGGCCACCACTTTCCCTATGGTCTGCTCTTCATTATAACAGGGAATCAAAACAGCAACTTTATCCATCCGACCTAACCTCTTTTTCTACGCTTTATAATATGCCACGACCTTCTTCACTGCCCGGATCACATCCTCCACATCCTCGTCAGTAAGAGAATAGTAGAGGGGAATGCTCATCACTTCCTCGTAATATTTCTCCGCATTGGGACACAACCCCTTTTTATATCCCAGCTTCTCATAATAGGAATGCCAATAAACCGGGAGGTAATGCACCTGGGGGCATGTATTCTCCGCATAGAGCGCGTCAAAAAACTGCCTTCTGTCACAGCGCAGTCTTTCCGGGTTCAATCTCAGAATGTAGAGATGTCTCGTGGTATCCGATTCCGGAATCTCCCGCTGTACCACAATCTCCGGCATGTCAGCAAAGGCCCGGTCATATATATCCACAATCTCTTTTCTGCGCGCGGAAAATGCGGGCAGCTTCTTAAGCTGGTTCAACAGCAGCGCTGCCTGAAAGTCAGTCATACGGTAATTATAGCCCAATTCCACCTGTTCATTATACCAGCCCGCGTCCGTAGGATGTACCATCTCGTCCTGATTCCGGGTAATGCCATGGGTGCGCACCCTCATCAAACGCCGGTACAGCTGTTCATCGTTTGTGGTGATCGCACCGCCCTCACCTGCGGTAACAGTCTTCACCGGGTGAAAGCTGAAGCAGGTCATATCCGCAATGCTGCCTATGGGCCGCCCCTTATATTTTGTTCCAATGGCATGGGCCGCATCCTCTATCATGATCAGATTGTGTTTCTCACAGATTGCGCGGAGGGCATCATGCTCTACTGACTGCCCCGTAAAATCCACTGCCACAATTCCTTTGGTCCGGGGGGTTATCAGCTTCTCAACGGCCTCCGGATCTATGTTATAAGTATCCGGCCTTATATCCGCAAATACAGGCGTTGCGCCGCAGTACAGTACACAGTTGGCAGACGCTGCAAAGGTAATGGAGCTGACGATCACCTCGTCTCCCTCTCCAAACCCCGCCGCCAGGGCAGCAAGATGAAGAGCCGCCGTACCGTTCGCCACGACCACCGCATATTTTGCGCCGGTGACCTCACAGAGTTTCTCCTCCAGCTCCTGAACCCTGGGGCCGCAGGTGATCAGATTACTTCTCAGCGTCTCAGCCACCGCATCTATATCGTCCTGCTCAATACACTGTCTCCCGTAATAAATCTTCTTCTCTCTCACCGGAGTTCCGCCAAATACCGCCAATTCCTCCATATGAATCACTCTTCCTTTCCTCAGCCTGACAAGCCTTGCATCTGCACTATAGTTTAACAGGAATCCGCCCTGGTTACAAGGGAATAATGCAATTAATTCTGTCGGGCGTTCGCCCTATAGAATTAATTGCACAATTTATACTTAGTGAGCAAGCTCCCACATATAAATTGCACAATTAATTCTGCATGGCAGAACTGTTAATCAAATTATGGTGATAGGCCACAATACTATTGACTTGTCTCCTCCTGGTGGTATAATTAAAAAAAACATACAAAGGAGATTTATCATTATGAACAAAAGAAAAAACAAACTTGCAGCGCTTGGCGGCGTAGTATGCGTAGCCCTCTCGGTTCTGCTCAGCCCGGCATCCGCGCTTCCCGTCCAGGCGGCTGTTTCTCAGGATCCGGTGGTCATGCCCATGAAAGACGCCATTTCATGGGAATACAAGATTGAAAACAATAAGCTGTACAAACGCCTTTACAATCACTCCACCGGCAGCTGGATCGGCAAATGGATTTATGTCTGCGATCTGTAACGCCGAATGTTACCATTCGCAAAAAAGCGGCCCCCCCGGGGAGCCGCTTTCCTTAATTTATCCTATAATCCTCTCATCCCTATTTCTCCCGGATGGATATGCCGATATGCAGGTCCAGCGTATCAACGTTCTCCGTAAGATGATCATCCCAGTAGATGTCATAAGTGCCGTCCTCCAGCGGAACGGCATACAAATGCTCTTCCTTGCCAGCCTCAAGTTCTCTTTCATGCCAGGGCATTGTAATGTATGCTTCAAGGGTAAAACAATAAGAACATATGTATAACGCCAGCACGGACGCAGCCAGAAAATAGAATAAGGGCCCTTTCCTTTTCTTCTCCCGGCGCATCATACTCTGACGGTACTCCAGATCCTCACTCTTTACGTTTGCCACAGAGATAGCGGCATCGAAACCCGGCACGGATTCTTTCCCGCGAATCTCTTCATTGATGCGGTCCAGGGTTCTGCAGTAAGCCTCCCGCGCCGCCTCATCACCTTTGATCAATTTCTCGTCCACGCGCATCTCAAGGAGAATATCCGTCTTACTCACCAGATGGCTGCACAATGGATTCCACCAGTAAATAGCGCGCAAAAATCCGACTGCATCCTTCAGCAGCGCGTCATGGCGATAATAGTGCGCTGTTTCGTGGCGCAGGATATAATAAATTTCCTCATCCGAAAAATCCATGGTGCTGGGGATGACTATGTATGGCCAAATGGTTCCGTACTGCAGGGGCGCTCCGTAATAGGGTGCGGTCACAACCCAGAGAGGATTCCTGCGCTTGCCGCAGATTTCAGCCATCATTGTCCTGTATGGCTCCAGATTGTTCAGTTTTTGTCCGTACCGGGTAATAAAATGCCGGAATAACTCCTTACGCCTGTAATGGCGGCGAAAGAAATACAGCGTCCCTGCAAGCCATACGAATCCGAACAGCGTCCAGGCCGAAATCCGTATTATCCAAAAGGAGATAAAGGGATACCTCAAAAGCGCAACAACAAATGACAGCCACTGAGGAAAATATATATTTCTTGAAAAGGGTACCTCAAAGGGAAACAGGAATCGCAGCACAGTCAGTATCAGAAATACGGCCACCAGCTTATACCCGATTGACAACATAATCTTCCGATTCCGGAAACAGAGCACAATCACCGCAATCAGAAGATTACTTGTCAAAATGGTCATTAGTACAGTAGAAAATGAATAATTCAAAACACTTTCCTCTAATCTTATGACTTCAGTTTTTTCTCACAGTCTGAAATAATGGTCTTCAGTTTCTTGATTTCTGCCTTCAGCTTCTCCGGCTTCTCCTCCACATGCAGGATTGCCGCACAAATATCAGACTGAGCGATCACGTCCTTAAAGCTGGCGTAATCTGTTGCAAAATTGTCCATGATAATGTCTCTGGAAGCTTCCGTAGGACGATAGGTTCTGCTCAACACCTTGCCGCTGTGGGTGACGCCGTCAACATCCACAAGTCCTTCCTTCAAAAGCTTCCTGAGAACAGCGATGACGGTACTCTGCGTCAGGCCTCTCATCTCATTTACAATATCAGTAGAAGTCATAGCTTCGCCGGACTTCCACAAAATATTCAATACATCTAATTCCCTTGGGTTTAACTGTGCCATTTGCGCATCCTCCTTATAATATAGGCATAATTATATCATTAATGATAAATAAGTCAAGCATCCTGAATTTTTTTCATTCTTTCAATCAGCTCGTCCAACGGGATTGCATCCTTGAACCAGGCATACTGTTCCATAAAATTCTGAACAAGAGCCTCCTTCGATTTCGGAGTGGGGACGTACGTTCTGCCCAGCACCCTCCCGCAATAGGTTGTTCCGTGTACCTCAATGAGTCCTTCCGCCAAAAGTCTTCTTATGACAGCGGTTCCCGTGTTCTGTGTAAGTTCTCTTTTTTCGGCCACAATATCACTGCAGGTCATCGGTCTGTTCTCCTTCCACAGTATATTGAGCATATCGATTTCTCTTTGGCTTAACAATGTTTTCCCTTCCTTATCATAATTTTTCGTCGGCCCATATGTAATTCCAGCCGATATTTTATTATATTTTCTGCCCTTCCTTTATGTCAAGTGTTAAGCGCAAATTTTCTCATTTTTCTTTCAAATTTTTCATTTGTTGCCAAAATAGACGCAAATTGTTTTTCAAACCTCTCTATTACACATCTGTGGGGCTTGTTCTTATTTTCCCTGTCATAGTTTATTTTTTGATTTTGCTTTCTCCAGATCCATTTTGATCATACGTGCCGCTTCTGCCGCTGTTTCCTCATTGCATTCAAAACACCTTTGAATTCGGCTTACCGCTTCCGGCATCTTATTGTTATTGATAAAATAGACCATAGTGTAACACTTCGCTTCATTTGATCTGCGAATCGCCGTATACACTTCCTGAACTGTCATTTCTTTATACCTCATACATCTTTCATTCGCATATTTTCAGTTCTCTACAGGGAAAATTTTAACATGCTTTGTATTGGCAATCAAGGCAAAATTGCAGGCAGATACTTATCCTTTTTCATCTACGCTTCTGTCAAACGCTTTATTCCACTGATAAAAATTTGAAAACTTGTTGAAGAATTATTAGCAATATCCATATGTGGGGCAATTCGTCTTGCCCCATCAATCTGCTGGTGCTCCGGCAAATAGCGCTGCAGTTCTTCCTTTGGATTTACTATCTCATCCGGTATGCGGTATTTCTTCTTAGCTTTCAAGTCGACCAGATTCTTACTATATGCACGAGATACTGCGTTTAAATCACCAAAATACCATGCCTCCAATTCATGACAGGCAATCCTGATCAAAACTTCCCTATTCGTTTCGGCGCATAATTCCATTAATTCCTGCTTTAGCCTTTTACAATCGTTTGAATCCTGATCCTGAACCACTACAAACTTTACATTCGGCTCAGTCCATCCCTGCAATTTTGCACGCAAAGACTTTTTCAAATCACTTTTCCCCTCGTGTGGTATCGTAAGGAAATCCACTTTTTCCGGTAGAATTTTAGGTAAAATACCATCCAAAAAGTACTTCATAGATTTCTCTTCCAGTAAAAAAACAAGTTTCATCCTACTCCTCCGCCAATAATCCTTGCTTCCAGAGGGCCCCTGGCAATTCTCCCGCCTCACATAATGATTTCACAAGCAAATTATCCGATGCCTTGCAAATAGTAGTGAATCCATTTTTCTTTTCCAAATAATATATTTCGTTCAACCGTACGGCGTTCAGAAAGTCAGGCGAATGTGTCGAAACAAAAACCTGTCCTCCATTGTTTGCATATAAACGGAACTCTTCTGCCAATTCTTCCAGCAAGTCAGGGTATAGCTGATTCTCCGGTTCCTCCACACAAAGCAGCGCATGCTTAGTCGGATCGCTCAGCAGCACTAAATAAGTAAACATTTTTATTGTTCCATCCGACACATATTTAGAAGAAAACGGGTTTTTAAATTTACCATCTTGAAAACGCAATACAATATAGCCGTCCTGAGTCTCCTGCGCCTCCACACTGCTGACACCGGGAATCCTATTTTTCATTTTCTCAATAATCTTCTGAAATTTATCAGGATAATTATCATACAAATATTTAGTCACAGATGATAGATTGTCACCCGTTCTGGACAAATGTTCACTGTATTCGATTTCCTGTCGTTCTCTGGCGGCATCAATTCTAAAATCAGAGACATACCAATCTTCAATCAATCTTCTGAATGTTGAGACAGCTTCAAACTCGCTGAACTGTCCTAGGCCCTTAATTGCCAATATATCAGGTGAATCCAGCTTCTGCGGTTTACGGGTGGCCAAACTGACATCAGCATAACTGCTCAAGGTTCCTGCAGCAGCAATTCCCTCCCCATTGGCGAAATCCAATACCTTCCATGGCGAACCCTTTTGCCCCCTCCTAAACCGTAAAATCTCTTTCTTAACCACAGCACGGTTTTGGCTATCCATACCAATAGAAACCTCATATGTGATTAATGGCTCATCTTCAGCAGGGCGAAATTTGATAACAAATTCAATATCCCCTGTTTGTTCCCGCGAAATTACTTCTTTAAATCCGCCCCGTCTTAACAGTGCCGTCTTCACATTGCTGTTCAGACAATCATGGAGAAAACCAAACACATCGAAAAAGGTGGTTTTCCCAGTTCCGTTTTTCCCTAAAAAAATAGCCAGATTAGGTATATCTCTTATCTCTACATCCTTAAAAACTTTAAAGTTGTGTATTTTTAATGATTCAATCTTCACTACATACCTCCATTTCCGGCCCTTGTAGACATCATCCTGACAATTGCTTAAATTTCAACTTCTGTTCTACAGTATACCACAAAACATTGGAATTTCCTATCAGCAATTTACCAAGTCGGTGCTAAATATAATTAAAAGAAAGGCCCGGCATCTGCTCTTTACGGTGTACAACATTATAAAGAACAGGCACCCGGACCGTCTGCGTTTATTTTGGCAGCAAATCGTCATTCTGCCACGACGCCGCCCAACACTGCAATTTCCCGTCTCCGCAGCAGCTCCAGCTCCTTCCGGATCTCATCATACAATGTGACACTCGCGGTTTCCACAAGTACCCGCCCGCAAAACCGCCTTGCCGCGGAACCGGCGTTACAAAGCTGTCAAAAATTTATCCGGAAATTCCTTGACTAGGAGAACATATAGGGCGCATTAGACTTTCTCACAATAATCCCGCAATTAGAGTAATAGTTCCGGTCGAGATAATCCCTTTCATGGCCGTATTTATCTTTTAGAATATCATAAATCTGCCCTTTATATGTAAGAAGGCCCTGACCATTTGCTACTGTCTCTTCAATTTTTTCACAATACGCATCAATTTTGTCCTTTTCTACCTGATACCAGGACATTCCGCCTATAAAACGCCGCATATTTTCACGTTGGTTTATTTGAGGAATTTTCAGGTCATTATTATCAACAAAATGACAAATTCCACTGAACACACGCGACTGATTTCTTCCGGGTCCCACCATGATCTCCACCACCGGCCCCCCGTCTTTCCTGTATACATCGATATAAGGAATCAGCACTCCGTTCGCATTCCGGTATTCAATCAGATCCACATCTTCCTTATTTACAGCATTTCCGCCCTCTGTCACAGCATTAAAAACAAGCCTGACTTCCTGCTCCTGTCGAAACTCATAATTTTTTATATAGGGCGCTATCTCTTTCCACAATCGAATATCGTTTGCATCGTCTTCCCTCTTTATGCCAATTTCATCGGCATATTCCTGAATTGCTTTCTCAATGGCCTTCTTCTCATTCTGATATTTCTGATAAGGCATTCCCATTCTGGTAAAATAATGGATATCCCTTAGCATAGACTCCACCGATTTCTTCGGTTTCCTTTTTTTTGCATATTTTTTCTTTACTTCAAATTTCTGTTTTTTTCTTGAAAATTATAGACCAAGTCGCACTCCCGATTCTCTTGCATACATATACCATTGACTCAGCAGATCTGCCTCCTTAGAAAAAGAGATAGAATAAATTTGTGGAATTTCCCTTATCGCCTCCTCATAAATATCATCATTTATAATATTTGCCGGCTTTCCATCTCCCTGTTCCCGATTCGCAAATATCTCCCTCAGCTCCCGAAGACCATTCACATACTCTTCCAGATCATTCAGGTAACTGATATGTGTCGCGTAAATATCGCCTTGTGTAAGGATATATTTCATGGTTTCCGCCGTTGTATAGTAATATAGAATACCCACTCTATCCCTCCACTGCTGCCTTCACCTGATCCTCATCCCACTCTAACTTCCCTTCACTATAGACGGGTACACTTATAACATTATCATGGAATGTTTCTCTAAGCAGACCCCTGATGTCATTTGGTCCGGATGTATAGAACCATATCTTCTTTTCATTCTGATCCTTTGCAATTGCATATTTCACGTTAATTCTTGCAAAAAAGTCGTTTCGATTCATATCCCCTTTCAAATCATAATCCATTAAAAAAATAATATTCGGATCAACGTATAATTCGTCCATCTTCACAAGAAATTCACTTTGATCATTTACCTGCACCACTTCTATGCCTGTGCTTTGTTTATATTCCTCCATCAGCTCTTGCTGCTCTTTTCTGACTATCGTATTATTGGGATAGTAAATCGTTTTACAAAATATTATTCCCTCTTTTTGTAACTTCTGTATACAATCCTGCATTTTCCAGGGCCGGTCATCAACTATGACAATTTTCTTTCTCATTTGATACAATCCTCCTTCTGCTCTTCATATTTCTCTGCCAAAATAGGAACCGAAACAGAAAAATATTTTTTTTCATTAACTTCCAGTTTTTCTACAGATATCAGAAATTCATCCCCTAAAAACCGCAGAATCCGATGTTTCTTTCTTAGCAACAGTTGTTCGCTGATCGGAGAATTTTGTCTTTCCAGATTTTTCAATTCTTCATTAAGCTTACTTGCCGCCATACTTTTTATATAACGAGACATGCTCCACATTGAAATGCCCTGATGTTCTTCTTCCGGCGGGTAACGCAGTTCCTCCATAATCTGCTGCGGACTCTTCTCCTCCGAGTTTACTCCTGCCTGATTTGCTATTCTCAAATCTCCATCCGGCGTACAGGAACAATACACTGTCACACTATCATTTTCAACCTTCCCCCTATTATTTGACACTGCATTGATCATAAGGGAGTAAATAAGCAAAAAAGATACACTCTCGCCATTTGTACTGTCAAAAGCCTGTATCATCTCATCCTTCCGCAAAGGCCGGTCACCTTCAAACAACACCTCTTCAGATATGATCATCTTTGTTGTTCTTGTCGTGTCACTGTTTATGATATCAAATTCTTTCCGCCTTACAAAGGGTGACGTTGCAGGACAGTTCCATTCCTTGGGACGCAACTGATTCCCGTTTAAATAATATTCTACTGTCAGGCTGTTTCGATAATGTTCGCTCACATTTAAATCAGCTAATAACATCAACAGATCAGATTGGTAGCATTGACTATACCTATCCATATGCAGCATATGATCATACTGCTCCAGTTTAATATCATTTTTCGTATGTGTATGGGCTTTCTGCCTGCTGTGTATTGCATTCTTTTTCCTCTGCTGCGCGATCTCACACAAGAAGCCCTCATTACTCTTGTTAAAAACCGCGTTATTCAGCTGCCAATAATACTGCATTACACCTCTGATCCGGTTTAAACGTTCTATAGCCGATATACTATCCTGCCCAGAGTCTTCCCATGTAGCATAAATATATACAGGATATTCTGTAACATGCCCCAGTTCCCACCAAAAGAAACCTTCTGCGTCATCATAGGCATAACCCTTTTCCGCCCAGCTTTCTTCCCTTTGAAGCTCCTGCGCCTTTTTAACAACCTCCTTCTCCCGAATGGTCCATCTGCCGCTTTTCTCCTCACTGCTTCCAAGAATAATATACTCCTTTTTAGGTTTCCATGCAATCTTTTCCTGTTCCATATTTTCCGGCAGCAGTGCATTGTAACGTTCTATAATCCTGTTTTCCCACAGGTCATATTCTGCGTCGAACTCCATAACGACAACAACTTCCTTTGCTGCCAAAATATATTTCATGCATGCCGCAATATAATCAACCCGGGCTAAGTTCCCTTTGTCTATCGTACCTGCCCGTCTTGAACCGTCATTAAAATGCGCCGAAATAAAACGGTAAAGCAAAAAATTCGCCGAAACGAATACTTTTCCCTCCTCTGTTAATTTGCTGTCCTCTTCGCACATTTTATATTGGTGCAGGATACTGATAAAATCCTTGAACTGATAAGGCTTCAAATATTTCTCCAGCTCGCTTTCTTCAAAGCGGACCAGTTCCTCTTCAAAATCCTCTTTGCGTGAATTGGTCAAAAGAGTTTCCCAGTCTTTAGGCTCCGGTTTCACTCTCTCATTCAGTTTTTGAAAAGCATCCTGGTATATCCACACATTTTCCAGATAAATGTCCCGATGTACCTCGCTCATACTATCCTTCCATTCATTATAAAGCATCAGATCAAGCCACAGACTTTTGCTGGTGTCAGAGCTTATGCCGGTTAGTTTTTTGAGCAGATATTTATAATATCTGATAAATGCTTCTCCGCTCTTTTTATCAAGCGTATCGACATAATCCAATATCTGTTTCATCATGCTTTCGCGCATGATAAAATTGCTTTTCATCTCCGTTAATTGTTTGAGCAACACTTTCAAAAGTTCCTGCCTTTGATTTTGTGAGACAAAATAACATTCTACAAATGCCTCAATTTCAAAAAACTTCTCCTTTATCTCTTTTTTCCCTAAATAAGCTTTTTTCTCACTGCTCGCAATTATCTCATCACAACTTTCCCCGGAAAGGAAGCAGATACTTGTCAGCAGCAAAAAGTCGAACACTGCCTCTCTCACTGCCTTGTCAAAAACCCGAAATGGTCTGCTCATTACTTTGCAGTATGAAAGGAAATATTCTGTCTCCTCCCCCGCATGTATACGGCTTCCTTCCAGAATCAGTGTAAGCAGCTGTTCTAAAACTGCTTCCTTGCAATTCCCGTGATATTTCTCATTTAAAAACATCATAGCATTATTTGTGCAGACAAGCCTCCGAAAAGCCCTGGCCTGCCTGTCATGTCTTTTTGATTCCGGTTTTTCTTTTTTCTCAATCTCCTCCCGATTCCGCAAATACGCACCCAGCGGCATAACGGAAAATTTGTTCTCTTCTGACTGCCAGTAGTCCTGCATATCCTTTGTCACAGAGCTCCTTTTTAATGTTTCCGCTTCCTTAGCCAGATTACAATAGACGCATGCATCACCATGATTTCTGATTGAAGAGATCCGTACCGTGCGAAATGCATATAAGCTCTCTTTTTCGCTTATTCCAGTATACTGCCATCTGCTGGATTTGGAATTGCGGTCAATCAGAACAAATATTCCCTCAAAAACAGCATATCTTTGCCGTTCATCTATCAGGCAATACTCCTCCATAATAGACTGTGCAAGACTCCTGGCCCTATGAAATGTACGTCCGGTTATTATCGCGTCATCCACATAAAACAGCCGCATTCTTCTCGCAGCGCCAACGTTCTCATTCTGACCCACCATCTTTTTCGCAAAGTTTCTGAGATTAGAGAATTTTGTCCTGAAATTACAGCGATATTCCTTATCTACATCATCCCGTATGACAGTGGCGGAATTGTGGAACACATAACTATTGACATATTCAATAAATCCCGCATTGCTGAAATGGGCCGGACAAAACAGAACAATATAGTCTCTTGCCTCCACCTGAATTTTGTCACTTATATCCGCAAGCCATTCGCATACCTTTTCAGCATGCTGCACGATCAGACGTTCCGTCTGAAAATAGAAAAGAAAATGGTTCTCATTCCGCTCTATATGGCGGTACAAAAATAAATCATTCAATATTTCCAGGTTTCTCTCTGCATTCTGCAGATTCTTTTCATTAATCTCACATTTTTTCTTCTCGTCGCCAATCAGCCCAAAGGCCTGATTAGGAATCGTAGATGCCGCATTGACCTCTATCAACGGCTGTTCATCGATAAGCTGTTTCGGAAAACACATATCGCACTCCAACGGTTCCATATAGTCCAAAGTGACTTCCACAAAAAACTCCGGTTCAGGCAGAATTATCATTCCTTCCTTACCTATGATCCGCTTTCCGTCTTTTTCCCAATACTTGTTTTCTATCGTGGACCCGACTAAGATCAATTCAAAATTCCGCCAGAATAAGGTCCTGCACGACTCTCCGTTCTCCTCCAGGAATAAATTGATCATCTTCTCATTTGTCTTCAATGTGCTTGCAATAGGGATTATACAGACGATTTTTCTGGATTTAAAATGCTTTTTCCTGTCCTCTATGCCAGCTTCATCTGGTTCAAAATATGAACTGTACCTGATCCGATCAACATGTGTAAACCCGCGATCCTCAGACTCACGCTCCAAAATGGCATAATCCACATCAATTCCGGGCAAAACCTCCTGTAAGAACTGCATTGTACGGAATACAGTCTGTTCGGAATAATTTGTATAGCCATACAGCGTAATCCGATCAGACACCTTGAGCGGCTCCTGCTCTTCTTCCAACGGTTTCAGCAGCCTTTTTATCACCAGAAGCGCAAAGCGATCCACAAACAGCGAATTTCCAAAGAGTATCTCCGCTTCATAAAAATGATTTACATGAATTGTAGAACCCAGGCGCATATGTGTGTCTTCTATCTTACATCCCAGGTCCTGTCCCTGAATATTCTGGTTAATAACTGTTTTTGCATATTTTTCAAAAACCGTGTCTCCCTGACTTTCTTCTGCCAAAACATCAAAAGGATAATGCCTGAGTCTCTTATGCGAATGCTTTCTCGTGCCGACAGCTTTTCTCTTCTCAAAATAATCTCTCCACCGCGTCTCTCGCGAAAAATTATTGGAACAGTTCACAAACCGCGTAGCTTCCCAATCCTCCGGCAAAATAACAATCTCTTCAAAGTATTCCGCCGTGTAAAGCACAATCTGTCTGCCGCCCTCATAATTTAAATCGTCCTGCAAATTAAAGCATCCCAAATAGGCTGCATCCAAAAAAATCTGTACAAACTCCTGCCGACATTCATACATGACAATATGACAATCTTTTTTACTCTGCAGTAATATCAAAATCATAGCCTTATATGCAATTTCCGCCATATCTCCCTGAATACCGGAAGCGTTCACAAAAATAAGTGATCCATTCTCCGGATCTTTTACATCAAGCAGGTCTTCCGCAATCCGTTCAATCAGATTCATCTTTTCCTGTGATGACACAGCTCTCGTCACAATTGGTATTGCTTTATTAGCTCTCTGATAATCAAGCAGTATCTCCCAGGCGTTTATCTTATTTTCCAAGCCCTCGATGCCATAATCGCTAAAGCTGTGCTGTACGTTTTTCCGCCCTATCGGGAACAAAACCGCATAACTGGTACCCGGCATACACATCTCCGGCATTTGTGCCGTTATGTCATTTGCATCATAATAAATTTCATCTCTTCGGGGCAGATGCGACGAAAAACTCTGTGCCAGGAAATGACCTTCACTGCTCTGTACCACTCTTTGAAAAATCTTTATTCCATAATGATTGATTACATTCCTTTTTTCTGAATAATATTGCTGCCAGGCATGAGATATTTCTCCACGCTCATCAATTGTGAAAAAATCCCGGGGCTTCAGATTTTTAAATGCCTCCTTCACATCCGGATCCCTCAGATTCTTCCGGAATTCCTCCGCCATGTTCGGAGTCCGGCTGCATCCTGCATAATCCACAATCACCATTTCTATCCATTTACCGTTTGTATCTGCCAAAGAATATTTTTCTCTTACATATGCATTATCTCCATCCAATATCCTGAAAGAAAATGCGCCTCTCTTGTTTCGGGAGTGAAAAACAATATTTTCAATCAGCTGGATGCAGCCGTTTGACCAGAGAGTGATCTTCTGTAATTCCTCACTAAACTCCCAAAATTCCGAAAAGCCTTCTGTCTTTCCTTCCAGCGAAAAACAAAACAGCAAAAATGACAAGATACTTAATTCACTCAAATAAGCTGCGCATTTTTCCGTTTCACACTCTTTTAATTTTCGACGCTGCTGCAACAATTTCCTGAATGCCCCGGTCAAAAGACGCGGAATGCTTTCACCAACATCTTTTCTTTCCAAAACATCTATGATAAATTCCGTTGAAACAAATTCATTCACTTTTCGGCGCAAACGAATATCTTCGATTGCGTCAATTGGCACTAAAGGCAAAAATTTTGACAAAACGCCTATATTGCGTGTCTGAAGATGCCTTATTCCGTTATCTTTAAAAAAGATATTCTCATATATTCTTCCTTTATCTTCCGTCAAAAAGGTAAAAAAATGAGAGGCTTTATGATATTCCTCCTGCGTTCCTGATATAAGCGCTATGATCCTGTACTGCCTGCATACATCCAACATCAAATAAAGATTATGTAAATCCGCAACATCGGATAATA
>JAIDME010000368.1 GCA_029050705.1 Acetatifactor sp. | reverse complement strand
ATGTTGTTGAATGTCCGAATCAGATCATGAATATATCTGAATTTGGTAATTATTTCGGGTATATCATTTATCCGGAAAATTATACGCTGGACGAGTATGAGCAGCTTTGCTTCGACGGATTTTACAGACTGGGAGAGGACACATTGGATACCGGGGAAATACCGCTGGGAGTTGACGGGCTTCCGCTGGAGGGAGAGGAACCTGCATATTACGGAAAAAGTGTGGAAGAGGTAACTGTCATTACCGAAAAAATAGAAAGTACCAAGCAGAGTGAAGTGCAGCTTGAGGATCTTGCCTTTGCCTATATTATGGCGCAGAATCCTCCGGGGATTGAGGCGTTCCGTGAGGACGGCGTGATTAAGGTGAAGATTCCCATTCTGAACTATCGTTATGCAACCGTGGATGGAGAAAAGCAGCTGATGCGCTACGCGGATAACTGGGTAGATTATCTTCGGCTTCAGAGCAACGTGGTGGCGACGATTGAATCCCTGGCAGGACATTATGAAAGCTACCAGGTCTGTAACAGCGCCTACGAAGCGGGAAAAAGCAATGTGAAATATGCGGTGAGTATGATGACAGATGAGGGCATACGAACGTATACAAATGTGCTGGAGCTGAAGGGCGCTTCCGAGGAGGAAGTGACAGAGATTTTTTCCGAGTACAGAAGATACCTGATCTATTACCCGGACAGTCTGATATTTATGGGAAATACCGTAATGAGTGAAGAAGAAATTTATGAATATATCAGCGCTTATGATTATGCTTATCCGGACACAACCCATATATGGCTGGGTGTGGATACAGGTTATACTGCCACAGATGCCTTTTATAATGCAAACACGGTGTACAACAGAATTGTGCCTAATATGGGCCGTTACTTTGCCTTGTTTATCCTTTTGCTGGTCCTTTGGCTTGGCATTGGGATTTATCTGTCTGTCACAGCGGGAGTGGCGGTGACGGAAAACGGGGAGAAGGTTTGTTATCTGAAGCGGTTTGACCACATATGGACAGAGGCACTGGCTCTGTTGACAGTTGCTTTCGCCTTCGGCGGCCGATATGGCTTTCAGAGGCTGAACGAAATTGCAGAAAATTCTGCAGTGGCCACAACGCAGGTGCTGGGAATTCAGCTGTCCAGGGTTTATCAATACGGGATGTTTGCAATATACGGGGTGTATTTAAGCTTTGTGATCGGTATTGTATGGTACAGCTTTGTGCGCAGAATCAGATCCCGCAGTCTGTGGAAGGACAGTTTGCTGCATTATGTCTGGATTGGCATAGGGAAGGCAATCCGGTTTATATTCAGCCACAGGAATTCTGTCATCAGCATATTGCTGCCCTACAATTTGTACCTGTTCATCAATTTGGTGGCTGTGATGATCGTGTACGGACTGCGGGAGAGAGAGATACCCGGAATCATCGTCATAGTGTGTATCGTACTTTTTGACGGCTTTATTGGTGTGGTGATATTCAGGCGTGGCGGAGAACAGAATGAAATCGTGGACGGTATCAATCGAATACGAAACGGCGAGGTGGATTACAAGCTGGATATCGGAAGTCTGCACGGTGCCAACAGGGAACTGGCGGATGCGGTGAATAATATCGGCGAAGGCATCGGAAAAGCGGTAAAGACAAGTATGCGGGACGAACAGATGAAGACGGACCTGATCACCAATGTTTCCCATGACATCAAGACTCCCCTGACATCCATAATAAATTATGTTGACCTTTTAAAACGTATGGAGATAACGGAAGAGCCGGCAAGGGGATATATAGATATTCTTGACAGCAAGGCACAGCGTCTGAAGCAGCTGACGGATGATCTGGTGGAGGCATCCAAGATTTCATCCGGAAACATTGAACTGGATATGGAAAAAGTAAATCTGACCGAGCTGTTGAATCAGGGTATCGGAGAGTTTTCCGAGAAACTGGAAGAGAGGAGATTACAGGTGGTCTTTGAGGAGAGCGGCGCACCGGCAGATATTTTGGCGGACAGCAGACGTATGTGGAGAGTGGTGGAAAATCTGCTCAACAACATCTGTAAATACGCACTGGAGGGAACCAGAGTCTACTTTGATGTGAAGACGGAAAACGGGAGAGTCTGCGCATCTGTAAAAAATATTTCCAGGCAGCAGATGAACATCAGTCCGGAGGAACTGACGGAAAGATTTATCCGTGGAGACCTGGCGAGAAGCACGGAGGGAAGCGGACTGGGATTGTCCATTGCCCAGAGTCTGACAAGAGTCCAGGGGGGAGAGTTCACGATATACCTGGATGGCGACCTGTTCAAAATAACGCTGGATTTTCCATGCTACAGCGAACAGGAAGATTAATCCGCATTCATGTCCACATCCCGGCGTTCATTGTAAGCGTCCAGAATACTGTGCATTTTCTCCGTGGTCTCCATGACGTCGCTGAGAGAGGCGGCATGGTTCATAAAGTCGATGAGGGATGCGATAAATTTGCTCATATCCGCCTCGATGAAGTAAGGTCTTGTGTAAAGCTCAGGGGGCAGGCAGGTCAGATCCGTAGTGACTACCTTGTCAAAATAACCCTGCTCATATGCGGCGTCAAATGCCTTCAGGCCATCGGTAAAAAGCCCGAAAGTGCAGCAGATGAACACTCTTCGAGCA
>JAIDME010000367.1 GCA_029050705.1 Acetatifactor sp. | reverse complement strand
ATGTTAATGTCCGGCCACATCATTCATAAATTGCCGGTTGTCTGCCCAATTACCGAACTTTAATTACATTATAATAAAATTATCGAAAAAAGTAAAGGAGCGTTGCTTTCTTGTCTCAAAATTAGTATACTGTCTATAAGATTGTCGATGTGAGGTGTTTTTTATGCGAACCGGAAAAAAAGGAAAAATAGCGTATATCCTGCAGTCAGTCAGTATCATTCCTCTGCTGATCTTTGGAATTGTCATCCTTCTGCTGGGCACTCATATATTTACCAGGGCCATGTATAATGAGGTGGAAACCGAGCTGCGAAATGTGTGCCGCAACCTGACCACTGCCATCGACTCTCTCTATCCCGGCGATTACCGGCTTGTGGAGGAGGGAAAAGGCTACCGGCTGTACAAGGGCAGTCATGATCTTACCAATGATCACACACTGATAGACCAGGTAAAACAGAATACCGATCTGGACATCACCCTGTTCTATCAGGATACCCGGATACTCACCACCATCCTTAACAAGGGCGGTGAAAGAATTATCGGCACCGGAGTCAGTACCACCGTTATGGAGGATGTGTTTGAGACCGGCAAGGCTAAATTCTATACCAACGTGCATGTCTACAGTACCACCTATTTTTCCTACTATGCCCCTCTGACCAACAGCGACGGTACCGTAGCAGGAATGCTCTTTGTAGGCAAGCCCACCGCCGAAGTGGATGCCTCCGTCCGGGATTCTGTCTATCCGCTGGTGATTGCCGATATTATTTTGATGATAGTGATTTCCTTTTTTACATTCCTCTACACCCGCCGCTTTACATCCGCATTGCTGCAGATTCGCGGCTTTCTGAAAGAGGTCTCCGTCGGAAACCTGAACGCAAGTCTGTCGGGGGAGGTGCTCCGCCGAAACGATGAACTCAGTGAAATCGGACGCTCTGCTCAGAATATGCAGCGCTCCCTGCGTAATCTGGTGGAGCAGGATGCCCTGACCTCCCTGGCCAACCGCCGCTCCGGCGACCAGCACCTGAGACAGCTTATGAAGAATGCAGCGGCAGACGGGACAAGCTTTTGCGTTGCTCTGGGTGATATCGACAATTTCAAGCGGGTAAACGACACCTACGGCCACGACTGCGGCGATCTGGTGCTGAAGCAGGTCGCGGATATTTTCCGCCGCCGCATGCGCGGCAACGGTTTCGCAGCCAGATGGGGCGGTGAAGAATTTCTTCTGATCTTTGAAAATATGGATTTAACTCGTGCGAAGCTGCTTCTGAAGGAAATACTGGACGATATCCGCTCTGCGGAATGCAGATATGATGATGTGTCTGTCTGTGTGACAATGACTTTTGGCCTGACCCAGGGAAGTACAGAAAACGTAACTGAGCTGCTTCGCAACGTTGACGAGCGGCTGTACAGGGGAAAGAGCAGCGGAAAGAACCAGGTGGTTTGAGGGCGAAGCAAAATGCCTCGCCCCCATATCTATTGCTCCATCTGCCGCCCCAGAAATGTTGCGGCTGATTGCAGCAGCTTCTGTTCCACTTCGCCCATACGGCCTTTGTTGTCATTCTGCAACAACACCACGCTCCCTATGATATCTCCCTCACACAAAATGGGAGCGATAGCTTCATGCTGATATTCTTCGGCACCTTCGTCACATACACTGATAAAGTTTCTGTCACCTCTGGATGCCATCACCGTCTCCCTGTTGTGCACTTTTTCATCCAGCTGCTTTCCGATGGCTTTGTTGATAAGCTGCTTATAGCCGCCTGCCGCCGCGATGAACTGATCTCTGTCCGCTATAAGCGCCGCATGCCCCGATACCTGTGCAAGACTCTCCACATATTGTCTGGCAAAGGTAACCATTTCACCGATGGGAGAATATTTCTTCAGAATAACCTGTCCTTCTCTGTCCGTATAGATTTCCAGCGGATCTGATTCCCTGATATGCAGTGTTCTGCGAATTTCTTTCGGGATGACAATTCGCCCTAAATCATCTATTCTTCTTACAATTCCCGTTGCTTTCATGCTAAAAGTCCTCCGTTCAAAAATATTGTTATTGGCATTGTTTGTAAGTATTTCTAGTATTTGTATCCAGAAAATAATTATTCATACAATATTTGAACGTTTCAGCATTTCTGCGGAGAAAATGCGAAGTCTTACGAATTTGCGAAGCAAATTTGCAGGCGGGCTCGCCCGCCTTGTTAGCGGTCCATCTCCGAAATTCTGCCCGTAGACTTATGCTCCTTGATAATTCCCTCAATTTCCGCCAGGTCGGTGCTCAGCAGATCTCCGGGAATTGTATTTTTCAGCGCACTGATCGCATTGCCGTACTCCAGCGCTTTCCGATAATCCCCCTCATGCGCCAGCAGTCCGTAGAGCACACCCGATATGTAAGCGTCACCGCTGCCGATCCTGTCTACCACCTCAATATCCGCGTAGGGCGCCTCCTCGTAAAAAAGATCTTCCTTTGCACTGTAAATGACAGAGCCGAAA
>JAIDME010000366.1 GCA_029050705.1 Acetatifactor sp. | reverse complement strand
CAATGCGTGAGCTGATGGCGGGTAAGACCTGCTTTGTCATCGCTCACCGCCTCTCTACTATTCAGAACGCTGACAGAGACGGAAAGGTCAAAAATTCCAATTTCCCGCCGTCACCCGCAGCTATCTCATTCTGCCTGAGTACCGGGCCATCCGCCCGTTCCGCCCTCTCTACCCAAAACATCTCCTGCCCTTTCTAACGATTTCCTGAATAAATGTGAGGAAAAGCATTTTGCAGCCATTCTATGCTTTCTCCCTGTATAGCAACCACATCATACCGCACAGCCGTGCTCTCTCCCATCTTATGGGTATATCTGTAATAATCTGCAATCCTGCATATCTTCCGCTGTTTGCCTGTATTTACTGCCTCTGCGGCGTAGCCCTTTTGAGTACTGCTGCGGTACTTAACCTCCACAAACACCAGATACCCCTCATGATACCCTATAATATCTATCTCTCCCCGGCTGTTCCGGTAATTGCGCTCCACAATCTTCATTCCTAAAGCTTCCAGATACTCTGCTGCCTTCTGTTCCCAGGCTGCTCCTGCCGCTCTTTTGTTCATAGTTCTCCTTTATATTTTTTTCTTCAGCTTATCCATAGAGTCCACAAAAATCAGTATCTCCGCCACCACCTCATAGAGTTCCGGCGGTATCATTTCCCCGATTTCCAGTCTTGAGAGCGTATCTGCCAGCTTATCATCCCGATGAATCGGGACATCGCTCTCCTTCGCCCTCTCAATAATCCTCTCCGCCAACAGGCCTCGTCCGCTTGCCACAACCTTAGGTGCCGCGTCGGATGGATCATACTCCAGTGCAATGGCCTGCTTTACTTTATTCTTTTCCCTGCCGTTCTCCATCTCCTGCACCTCCACGATAAAGCCTTACAACCTCTCGGTTCCATATAAAAGCGCTGCTCTTGCGCTTTTTTCAAGCGTGTAACATAGACATTCTTAGGCAGTGTCCTTTGCTGCCTTAGAATGTCTTTACACGCTGCTAGGTTCTCACATCAAACGCATACTGAGACAGCAGAATTCCCTTTTCCTGCTGAAGCAGCGGTGTAAGCCCGCCGCCCTCCTGCTCCTTCTTTTCCCCTCTTGTCGTCATGGAAACGCTGCAGCTGTAGCCCCGCTTTTCCAGTCTTTTGGTAAGGATATCCATATGCGCTTCAATAAAATCAAGAATTTCATCATTCGCCACATAAAATTTCGTACTTACTTTGGCCTCCTGCAGTGTCACATAGACATCCAGCGGCCCCAGATGCTCCATGTCGAGATGCAGCAGAGCGCTTACCTGACCGTCATTGCGCGCCAGGTTTCGCTTGTTGGTGTAGACATACAGATCGCCGTGAGCCTCGGACTGCTGCAGATGCAGCGGCAGCTGTACATAAGTGTACATCTGGTTAATCTGATTCATAAAATCAACATTCTGAGACAAATTCGCTGCTGCCCTGTACGCCGTACTGTTTTCCTGACCTCCGGCCTCCAGCGCCTGCATCAGTCCCTTCATTTGTCTGTCAATCCGGCGGTAAAGCTCTCCTACCTTTTCAGGCTGTGAAACGTCCTCAGGGCGCAGTGTCCACATTTCTTTCAACTGTGATGTGAGGATATTCTGAAATGCCTTCCCGCCAAACAGTTTCTGCATCTGCCGGACTCCGTCCTCCGTATGCACGGCAGCATCCAGCATCTTATCCGCCGCCCTGAAGAAATCTCCTGCTGACAATTCTCCCCTTCCAAAGCGCTGAACCGCCTCCGAAAGCGCTTCGGCCTCCTCGGGAGGCAGCTGCAGTTCATTCAGCGCCTGCATCATATTGTC
>JAIDME010000365.1 GCA_029050705.1 Acetatifactor sp. | reverse complement strand
AGTTCTCTCTCTGGCATTACTGTTGTTTTTCTGAATAAATCCTCTATAGCTTCTTTTCGAAGCACGGCAGTCTCAAAACTCTTCGCTTCTCGCTGCACTCTTTTGGAATCTTTCAGGGTTGCATTACTGTTTGTTTGTCAAGGAACAAATTTTTCTGTCGTATCAAGCGACAGCTTATTAAGGATAGCACACTCATTTGAGTATGTCAACAACATTTTCAAATTTTTTTCAAATTTTTCAAGTTTTTTGTCTTCTGTTTCGAAGATACCCTTAACAACGAAATTGAGTATATCATTGGATATTCTAGTTGTCAACATCTAATTTCCATATTTGTAAAATTTTTACACAATTTATCAAAAAAGCCGAAATCCCGCTGTATTGCAGGCATTCCGGCCATTTTAACACTTTATTGTCCTAAAATTTTTACTGTATATATACCTATTTAAGCTGAATTGTATATGTTTTTAAATCATTTTTCAGATTAAGGGAAATAGAACTTATTTCCTCCATACTTCTCTGCTCTACCTCAATAATAAGAACAGCCTCCGTGCTCTCACCTGCCGGTATGGTTTTTCTGAGTGCAGTCATATCATCCCGCAACAGGGCCGTCATCGCATTACGCCTGTAATCTTCATTGACTGTAATCCGAAAATTCAACTCTCGCTGAGAGGCTATATCTACTGTCTGTTCCTGATCCGTTTCGTTGGAAAAACGAAAGCGCAGCACCAGAAGCTTTTTCTCCTCCGATGATGCATTCATCACCAGCCCCCCGATCTCTTCGTCATGGGGATAGGTATCACAGAGTTCCGCACCCACGTAGCTGACGCTCACTCCCTCCGCCAGTCCCAGCACATCTTCCATGCTTCCGGGATCTTCCTCCTGAGACATATCCGTAACCGGAGTATCATCCGCCACTCCCATCCCTGACGGCTCTTCCGTCTCCCGGGGAGGCTCTGTTTCCATAGGTTCAGGTGCAACCGGCTCCGCCTCCTGGGGCAGATCCACAAGACGGCTTCTGTTGCTGGCATCATATTTCATCATCGTAAAAGCAGTATATTCTCCGATGATCTGCATCTCACTTTCAGTTAATTCCGGTATTACATTCTCGCCACAACCAGCCAGCCCAAGACAAATTATCGCCGCCATCAAACCGGCCTTAAGCTTCTTCGTCCTCATATTGTCCCTCACTTGCTTTTTCAAAAAATAAAATACATTTATAATATACCGCACTTTTCCCACACAGTCAACCATGCACTGCATGATTCAGGCGTGAGGTGAACGCCCGCCATGAAATAAATCAAAATAACCGGCAGCTTATACCTACAGTCTGTATGCACTGTACTTTTCCGCGTCATTCCTGTGACAGCTCACTTTGAGACGCACTCCCTCTTCCACATACTCCTGCTCCAGCACTGTGGCATTCTCCATAAAGTAAGATACCAGATTTCCTCTGTCAAAGGGTAATAAAAATTCCGTTTCCACCCGGTCAGAATAAAGAATATTCTGAATCATCTCCGTCAATTCCTCCAGGCCGCAGCCCTGTCCGGCCGCCATATATATCCGGTCATCCCTTCTCTGGGGAATATCTTCCATCCCGCGCTTATCCGCCTTGTTATATACCACGATTCTGGGTATGTCGCCTGCCTCCAGTTCCTTCAGTGTCTTCTCAGTAACCTCCATCTGTTGTCTGTAATGCTCATCCGAAAAGTCTACCACATGAATGAGAAGATCGGCATACTTCACCTCCTCAAGAGTGGATCGAAACGCCTTTACCAGCCCGGAAGGAAGCTTATCTATAAAGCCCACCGTATCTACCAGAAAAAAAGGCTTGTTATCATCGGCGCTGATACTCCGCACGGCAGTGTCCAGAGTGGCAAACAGCATGTCCTTTTCCTGCACTGTTTTTTCTCTGCTCTCACCATGGCTTTGTACAAGTCTGTTCATAATTGTGGATTTCCCCGCATTGGTATACCCCACAAGCGCCACCTGCGGCACTCTGGACTGCGCCCTTTTCTTCCGCATGGTTTCTCTGCTTTTTTCCATTGCTTCCAATTCTTTTTTCAGCTCACTGATGCGATGCTCTATTTTTCTGCGGTCCAGCTCCAGCTTTGTCTCGCCTGCGCCCCTGTTGCTCATGCTTCCTCCGGTGCCTCCCTGACGACTCAGATTCTCTCGCATTCCCACCAGCCTCGGCAACATATACTGCAATCTGGCCGCTTCCACCTGCAGCTTTGCCTCTCCTGTTCTGGCCCGAAGAGCAAAAATGTCCAAAATCAAATTATTTCTGTCCAGAACAGGCAGTTCCAGTTCATTACCCAAATTTCTGATCTGCGTAGGCGAAAGAGCATTATCAAATATAATCTCCTCTGCCTCCACCTGTCCGGCATATTGCTTTACCTCCGCCACCTTTCCGGTTCCGATGTACAGAGATTTGTTTACTGCGTCCATGTGTTGCACAACGATACCGGCTACCTGCTTATAATCAGCTTCAGCCAGACTTGCAAGTTCCTCCATGGAATGCTCAAAATCCTGTTCCTCCCCCGTATCAACGCCCACCAGCAGCACCTTTGTAAACTTAATCTTCTCCCGTTCTTTTTCCATATTTACACCGAAACTCTTCATTTCCCTCACACTTTTCCAATTCAAACCAGAACAACACACCATCGCCGCGGTTTTCTACTCCGTACTGACGATTCATGGACTCCATAATGGCTTTCACAATGGATAGTCCCACACCGCTTCCGCCGTATTCTCGGGTTCTGGCTTTATCAACTTTATAAAACTTTTCCCACAAGTGCGGCAATGCCTCCTCAGGCACCTGCTCTCCCGTGTTAAACACACAGACCCGCACAAGATTCTCCTTCTGTTCCAATGTTATGAAAATCTTCTTTTCTCCACTGCAATAGTTGACCGCATTGGAAAAATAATTCATAAAAACCTCTTCAACCTTAAATTCATCTCCCCAGACATAAACAGGCGGATAATCTTCCATACAAACCTGAATCCCGTTCTGTTTTGTCAGAATTCCCGCAGACTGAACATAATTCTTCACCAGCGCCGTAATATCAAAACGCTCCATAGCCACCTTGTCATTGCCAAACTCCAGTTGGTTCAGAGTCAATAGCTTCTGCACCATGAGATTCATCTTAGACGCCTCATCCATGATAACCTCACAGTAAAAGCTGCGGCTCTCCGCGTCGTCATTGACACTCTCCGCCAGCCCTTCGGCATACCCCTGTATCAGCGCTATGGGGGTCTTCAGTTCATGGGAGACATTGGCAAGGAATTCCCTGCGCATTTTATCTATTTCTTCCTTTTTTTCAATATCCCTTTGAAGCTCATTATTTGCGGTTTTCAGGCCGGATATGGACTGTTCCAGAGAACTGGACAGCTTGTTGATATTCTCTCCGAGCATACCTATTTCATTCCTTGCCCTGCCATTGTATTTTGCCTCAAAGTTAAGATGCACCATCTGTTCCGAAATGCTGCTCAGCTTTTTGATGGGCTTTGTGATCTTGCCGGCGACAAGCCAGATAAAAACTCCGCCTGCCAGCGTTACCGCAATTCCGACGTTGGCAAAGAACCTGTTTGCAATGTCCGCACTCTCCCGGATACTCTCAATTGGCGTGCTCATGATAAAGGAGATTCCCGTATTCAGGCTTCCGTACATGACAAGAAATTCGTCCTCCCCGGAAATCATTCTCTGAATAACATAATCCTCTCCCTCCTCCAATATCTTCACGGGATTTTTATCATAGCCGAAAATGTAACCAAACAGCAGCGCAGCCAGTTCGCGTCCTCCGTTGACGGATTCATAAAGCATCTGTGAGTTTGCATCCATGACCAAAACCGTAATATTGGCCACCTTACACACATCGTCCAGTTCTCTGACAAATTCATTTGAACTGTAGGTTTCACTGTTTGCGACCTGACGAATGGTATCATAAGACTCATAGATTACCTTTGTCTTGCTTTTGATGTAATATTCCTCCAGGAACACATTGTTGATAACCTGACACAGCAGAATCGTTCCCGCCATCAATCCTATAAAAATCAATGCAAATTGTTGTCTGATTGAATGCTTCATTCTTCAGGAATCTCCAGTTTATAGCCCATGCCCCAAATCGTCCTGATCATATCACCCTTCTCACCCATTTTACTGCGCAGCTTTTTCACATGGGTGTCAATGGTACGGGCATCTCCGAAGTAATCATAATTCCAGACATGGTTCAGTATCTTTTCCCTGGACAGCGCAACCCCGCGATTCTCCGCAAAATATGCAAGCAGTTCAAACTCCTTGAAGCTGAGTTCAATCTCCTTTCCGTCAATCAGAACACGGTGTGCCGCCCTGTCAATCTCAATTCCCCCGCAGTTTAAAGTCCGTTCCTCGGGCTTCTGGCTTGTCCGACGCAGAATTGCCTCGATTCTTGCCACCAGAATCTTAGGAC
>JAIDME010000364.1 GCA_029050705.1 Acetatifactor sp. | reverse complement strand
GTAATATAATAAAAAATAAATCGCGGACACAAACCGTAGAGGTGGAGATAAAAACTGTATGGGCACTTACAGAGAGACCGGATGCTGAGAAAGGTCAGAAGGCGAACCGTTAAATGGACCACGGAGGGCGCAGGGAAAAAGGAATTTGCAGAAAAAAGGCGGAAGCACTTTTATAGAGTCAATTCTTTGAGTATATTGCGACGTCAGGCACGCGTGAGATGTCGGGGATATGATGGTATTCCAGTGAGAGCGCCTGTTGAAGGCGAAGCAAGGTGGCACCGCGGGAGATGTGAATTCAAGCGTAATGACTTGTTAACCCGTCCTTGGCAGAATAGGGGTATTCTGCCAGGGATTTTTTTTCGCGCATAAGCGGCCGAATCCGGCGAGCAACGCGAACCAGAAAGATGAAACATTTCGAATCTGCTTACATGCAGCGCACAGGCAGAGACGGGTATGAAAGTGAATGAGAGAATCTTTGAATGAAATGAAAGGAGCGGAACATGAAGATAAACCTGACATTGGAGGAATGTAAAAAGCTTGCGGCACAGGGGGAATATGGCCTGATCCCCGTCAGCACGGAAATGTATGCGGACACATGTACGCCTATGGAGATGCTGCGAATTTTGAAGAAGGTCAGCAGCCATGTCTTCCTGCTGGAGAGCGCGGATTCGGATAAGCGATGGGGAAGGTATTCTTTTCTGGGGTATGATCCGCTGCTTGAGATTACCTGCTACAACGGGACAGTGAAGATGAAGACGCCTCTGACCACTCAGACGACTCAGGACGACATCCGCAGCTGTATTCGAAACATTGTTGAGGAAAACCGCAGTCCTGAGACAGGGGCGTTACCCCCATTTACAGGCGGGCTGGTGGGCTATTTTTCTTACGATTATATCAAGTACAGCGAGCCCTCGCTGAAGCTGGACGCAAAGGATGAAGAAGGTTTTCAGGATGTGAATCTGATGCTGTTTCACAAGGTGATCGCCTTTGACAATGAGAGGCAGAAAATCCTGCTTATCGTCAACGTCAAAACGGATGATATTGAGGCAAACTATAACAAGGCAGTTCTTGAGCTGCAGGAGATGAGAAAGCTGATCAGCAGGGGAGAAAAAGTACCGAATATTCCTCTGAAACTGAAATCCGGTTTCAGTCCTCTGTTCAACGAGGAAGAATACTGCAGGATGGTGGAGAAGGGAAAGCATTATATCAAAGAGGGAGATATTTTTCAGGTGGTGCTGTCCAACCGGCTGGAGGCGGAGATGGAGGGAAGTCTTCTGGATGCTTACAGAGTACTCAGGATCAAGAATCCGTCCCCGTATATGTTCTATTTTTCCGGTGCGGACGGGGAGATTGTCGGGGCAAGTCCGGAAACTCTGGTAAAGCTGGAGCAGGATAAGCTTTACACTTTTCCGTTGGCAGGAACAAGGCCAAGAGGCAGGACAGAGGAGGAAGACAGGCAGCTGGAAAAGGAGCTGCTTGCGGATGAGAAGGAACGGGCGGAGCACAACATGCTGGTGGATCTGGGAAGGAATGATATCGGAAAGATCAGCAGGACCGGAACGGTGCAGGTGGAAAAATACATGTCCATTGAGCGGTATTCCCATGTCATGCACATCGGCTCTACCGTGAGCGGTATCATCCGGAAGGACAGGGATGCCCTGGATGCGGTGGACGCCATTCTGCCGGCGGGAACCCTTTCCGGGGCACCGAAGCTGCGGGCCTGCGAGATCATTAATGAACTGGAGGACAATAAGAGGGGTATCTACGGAGGGGCCATCGGTTATATATCATTCACAGGAAGCCTGGACACCTGTATCGCTATCAGACTTGCCTTTTCCAAGAACGGGAAGGTATTTGTCCGTTCCGGGGCCGGCATTGTGGCGGACAGTGTGCCGGAGAAGGAGTACAGGGAGTGCATTCAGAAGGCTGCGGCTGTGAAGGATGCCATTGAAACCGCACAGGAGGGCATGGACGATGATTCTGTTAATTGACAACTATGACAGCTTTTCTTATAACGTATATCAGCTTACCGCGTCGGTGGATCCTGATGTGAAGGTGGTGCGCAACGATGAGTTGACGGCGGATGAGATTCAGGCTCTCGGGCCCACACACATTATCCTGTCGCCGGGACCGGGAAGACCTTCAGATGCAGGCGTCTGCGAGGAGGTTATCAGGCGCTTTGCGGGACAGATTCCTATTTTGGGAATCTGTCTGGGGCATCAGGCAATCTGTGAGGTGTTCGGGGCTACGGTCACTTACGCGAAACAGTTGATGCATGGCAAGCAGTCCCTGGCAGCTCTTGACACTGACAGCGTCCTGTTCAGAGGTATGAAGAAGGAGATTACGGTGGCACGGTATCATTCTCTGGCAGCAGAGCTTCCAGCCGAGCTGGACACTCTGAAGGTGACGGCGAAAACCTACGACGGAGAGATCATGGCAGTGGAGCATGAAAAATACCCCGTTTACGGAGTGCAGTTCCACCCGGAATCCGTACTGACCCCCGAGGGGTATCAGATAATAGAGAATTTCCTGGGAAAAAAGAGAGAAGACCGGAACATGGATATGCAGGAGCAGAGGATGGAGGGCAAAAACCCAAAAACAGAAAATAAGGAAGGAAGCAGAAAAATGATTGGAGAAGCGATCATTAACCTGTCAAAAAAGCAGGATATCAGCTATGAAATGGCCAGAGATGTGATGAATGAGATCATGAGCGGCGAAGCCAGCGACGTGCAGAAGAGCGCTTACCTGACTGCCCTTTCCATGAAGGGTGAGACCATTGAGGAGATTACCGGCTCTGCGTAGGCCATGCGGAACCATGCACTGCCGGTGAACACCGGCATGG
>JAIDME010000363.1 GCA_029050705.1 Acetatifactor sp. | reverse complement strand
TGGGTGTCCTGATCAGGTAAAAGTGTACAAAGAAGAACTGAAGGGGCGGGCAGCAGGAGGAGAATGATAAAAGATGAAATGGGAAGATAATGTGAGGAAAGTGGTGCCTTATGTGGCGGGTGAACAGCCGGATAAGCCCAATATGATCAAACTGAATACGAATGAGTGTCCTTATCCTCCGGCCCCGGGAGTGGCCAGGCTGGCAGCCGGGATGGACTGTGATGCGCTGCGGCTTTACCCCAACTCTGATGCGACGCCCCTGGTGGAGGCGCTGGCGGAGTATTATCATGTAAGTCCCGGGCAGGTGTTTGTGGGGGTGGGGTCGGATGATGTACTGTCTATGGCATTTCTGACGTTTTTTAACAGCGGCAGGCCTATTCTGTTTCCTGATGTGACCTATTCCTTTTATGATGTCTGGGCGGATCTGTACAGGATTCCTTATAAAACCTGCCCGTTGGACAATAACTGGCATATTTGTCCGGAGGATTACAAACAGCCCAACGGCGGTGTGATTTTTCCGAATCCCAATGCTCCTACCGGTGTGCCGGAAGACCTGAAGACGGTGGAGGAGATTGTGGCGGCAAACAGGGATGTGGTTGTCATTGTGGATGAGGCCTATGTTGATTTTGGCGGAGTCAGCGCGCTGCCGCTGCTGGAGAAGTACGACAATCTGCTGGTGGTGCAGACCTTTTCCAAATCCCGTGCTCTGGCAGGGCTGCGAATCGGTTTTTGTATTGGCAGTGAGAAGCTCATCGGTTATTTGAATGATGTAAAGTTTTCCTTTAACTCCTACACGCTGAATCGGCCTGCCCAGGTGCTGGGGGTGGAAGCGGTGAGAGACCAGGCATATTTTAAGGAAACCACGGCAAAGATTATCGCCACCAGAGAACGGGTGAAGGAGGAACTGAAGGAACTTGGATTCACATTTCCGGAATCCAAAGCGAATTTTATTTTTGCCTCTCACAGGTCCATTTCCGCAAAGCAGATTTTTCAGGCGCTGCGGGATGCGGATATTTATGTGAGACACTGGGATAAGCCCCGTATTTCGGAATACCTCCGGATTACGGTGGGCACCGACGAACAGATGGATAGGCTGCTGACATTTTTGCGGGATTATGTGAACTGTGCGGCAAAAGATCGTTAGCGGAAATCGGGCAGTTTGGTTATGATCAGTAAAATAAAATAAGGTTGAAAAGAACAGGAGAAATTTCAATGATCAAGAGTATGTTAAAGGGTATTGTAATCGGAATCGCAAATATTGTTCCCGGAGTCAGCGGCGGTACAATGATGGTGTCCATGGGAATTTATGACAAGCTGATTCACTGCATTACTCATCTGTTCAGCGAGTTTAAGAAGAGCGTAAAATTTCTTTTTCCGATAGCAGTGGGCATGTTGATCGCTATTGTGGGAAGCTCATTTGCCCTGAAGGAATTGTTCGAGAGGATTCCCATTCAGACAAATCTGCTCTTTGTGGGCCTGATTCTGGGAGGTCTTCCGGCTATCTGGAAAAATGTGAAGGGCAAGAGCGTTAAAATCGGACATATCGCAGCAGCCCTCGTCTTTTTTGCTC
>JAIDME010000362.1 GCA_029050705.1 Acetatifactor sp. | reverse complement strand
ACAACGGGGAGCATATTTTCCGTTTTTTCCTGTGCCTGGGGATTGGTACTCTGGTGTCCTTTGCCTGCGGCTTTTTGCCGGTGGGGGGCTGGCCGTTTCTGCTGGTGTATATCATGCTCTCCCTCTTCAGCAACATGAGTGTGGGTCTTTTGTCGGCCACTGCGCTTCTTCTGATTTCGATTTTGCTGAGCGGCAGCGGTACTGGCGGTTTTGCGCTGTATTTTGTCAGCGGGGTTTTTGCGGTGACTCTTTTCCGGCATCTTGGAGATGATTTTAAGATTGGAATTCCCTTATTCTTATCCATTCTGTGCCTGCTGGTCTGTGAGACGGCAAATGTGGTACTGGTTGCAAACACAAGGCCGGATTTTGAAATCTTTGTGATTCCTGTGGCAAACATGATTGTCAGCAGTGTCCTGCTCTTGGGCTGTCTGAAGATGTTTTCCTCCATGGTGATCTACAAGCACAGGGAGAAATATCTGGATATTATCGATTCGGAGAATCCTGTGATTGCCAGACTGCGTGAAAGAGACAGAAACGAATACATGCACTGTGTCCATACAACTTATTTCTGTGAGCGAATCGGCAAGCGTCTCGGACTGGATGTCGAGGCGTTAAAAAGCGTAGGATATTATTACCGTCTGGGCGGAGAACTTACACAGATGCTGGAGGACAAACAGTTTCCGCCAAATGCCAGGGAAATCCTGCTGGATTACAAGAACAGGCAGAAGGGCATGAAGAAAAAGGAAACGGCGGTGCTGTACTGCTCGGATATGGTAGTGTCTTCCGCGAAAGCGGCGATTGAGAGCGAGGGACAGGGCCAGGTTGATTTTGACAAAATGATAGATAACATTTTCAGTAAGCTGTTCAGGGATAAGATTTTTGACAAGTGTGATATATCTGTGAGTGAACTTCGCACAATGCAGCAGATTTTTAAGGAGGAAAAACTCTATTATGACTTTTTACGTTGAAAATGAGACGGAGGAGATTTTCCCATTCGATGCGGAGGAGACGGCGAAGACGGTGTGCAGGGCGGTTCTTGAGGAAGAACAGTGTCCTTATGAGGTACAGATAACGCTGATAATTACCGACAATGAGGGAATCCGTGAGATGAACCGCGAGAGCAGGGGGATTGACAGAGAGACGGATGTACTGTCTTTTCCGAATATAGATTTCGAGAGGGAAGGCGAGTTCCGGATAGATGAGAACAGGGAAGCGGATTATTTTGACCCGGATACGGGAGAACTGATTCTGGGAGACATTATGGTTTCCGCTGATAAGATGAAACAGCAGGCGGAGGAATACGGGCACAGCCTGCGGAGGGAGTTTGCGTTTCTGGTGGCCCACAGTATGTTTCACCTGTGCGGATATGACCACATGGAAAAAACGGCCGCAGAGGTTATGGAAAGAAAGCAGGAAGAGGTACTGCAGCGTCTTGGAATAAACCGGGGAGGATGAGAAAGACAGCATGAGGGACAAAGGATGAATCAGGCGGAGGTAAAGAGAAGACAGGCGCAGGCAATAGCATCAGTGCTTGCATTCATTACGCTTGTGGTGATTGCACGTTTGGCGGGATACAACGGCGTGGCCTACGTGGCAGCGGCGGTGGAGGTGTATGCTCTTTTGTGTATTGCAGTCAGCGGCGGTGTTTCCAGTGCGCTGGGCAGGATACTGCGGCTGCGGGGAGCAAAGGGACAGTACAGGAATGCTGCGGCTATGCGCAGAAATTCCTTTATTTTTCAGGCTGTTCTGGGCGCGCTTGGAACGGCAGTACTGCTGCTTGGAGCGGACGGCATCATGGTGAAGCTGTTCAGGACACAGTACAGTTCCGCCATACTGATGATTTTTGCACCGGCAGTGTTTCTGCGCTCCCTGTCATCAATTTTGGTGGGTTATTCCAGAGGGGAAGGGGCAGAGCTTCCGGCAGCGGCAGCTGATATATTACGACAGATCCTTATTCTGGTGTTCAGTGTTATTTTCAGCAGAATGCTGGGAAATTACGGAGATAAGGTGAGCCATCTTCTCGCCCATGCGAATTTTATGTCTATGTACGGGGGGATTGGGGTCGCCATAGCAGTGACCTTGACCGAGGTGCTGGTGGTATTATTTCTGTTACTGATATACAGTGTGAGCAAAAGGAGAAAGAAAAGGGCAATTCAGGATGGAATGCGGGCCACAGATTCTATCATGGACAGTATTCGGATTCTTTGCAGGAACAGAGGAGGACAGGCGGGTCTTCAGCTGTCAGCGGTTCTTTTCGCGCCTCTCGGCATGATTTTCTGGCAGAAGGCTACGGAGAGCAATGAAGGAGCAGCCACGGAATATGGGGTTTACGCTGCGGGCTTTTGTGTGCTCTGCGGTATTGCCGTGAGTCTGATAATGATATTTTTGATTCCGGTATGCGCAAATACTATGGGGCTGCTTCGCAAGGACGAAACCAGGTTTGCCAGAAACGCATTTCAGTACGGGGTTCATATCGGCGTAGTCCATGCGGCATTTCTTGTTGTGTCTGCCATGACGCTGTCAAAGCAGTTTGCGGCGGTTCTCTGTGGGGAACAGGCGGCGCTGGCGGAAAAGCTGTTGAAGGGGGGCGCGCCTACTGTGCTGTTGGTGGCGCTGTCGCTGTATTTTGCAAGGATTTTGATCCTTACCGGGAAAAAGTATATTGTCATGGGAGCTACTGCTGCTGCGGACGTTATTTATGTTGTTGCGGCAACAGTGCTGCTGGGTGGGGGAAAAGCGGGGATTCTATCCCTTGTCTATGCCGGGCTGGTTGCCTGTGGAGTACTCTGCATTGTACTTGGAATGTTTGCCTATCGTGTGTTCCGACAGAGGATGGACTGGCTGTATGTGCTGGTGGTACCAACAGAGGCGGCTTGAGTGGCAGGGCTTGTCGGATTGCTGATCTGCAAAGTGCTGACACCGCAA
>JAIDME010000361.1 GCA_029050705.1 Acetatifactor sp. | reverse complement strand
CCCCCCATGTGAGCGTAAGATCGTCGGCAGCTTCAGATGAGTAAAAGAGACAGGTATTAAAGCGAGGTTTTTTTATGAGTACACTAATGGGAAAGCAGCTGTTACACACCCCTGAGGGGGTCAGGGATATTTATGGCAGGGAATACAGCCAAAAACTGGAAGTTGAAAACAGACTCCACGAAAATATCCGGCTGTTCGGCTATGAAGAGATTCAGACCCCGACCTTTGAATTTTTTGATGTCTTTTCAAAGGAGATTGGCACCACGCCAAGCAGGGAGCTCTATAAATTTTTTGACAAGGACGGTAACACTCTTGTGCTCCGCCCGGATTTTACCCCATCCATCGCAAGATGTGCCGCAAAATATTTTGGAGAAGAAAATGTTCCTCTCCGTTTCAGCTATGTGGGGAACACTTTTACTAATACCTCCGATCTGCAGGGGAAACTGAAGGAGTCCACTCAGATGGGAGCAGAGCTGATCGGAGACGATTCCGTGGAGGCTGACGGAGAAATCATCAGCCTCGTGGTAAAATCTCTGCTTCATGCAGGGCTCCGGCGCTTTCAGGTCACCATCGGCGAGGTGGAATATTTCAAGGGGCTGTGCGGAGAGGCCGGACTGGATGAAGAGACGGAGATGGACTTGCGGGCCTGCATCTCCGGAAAGAATTATTTTGCGGCCCAGGAGCTTCTGCAGGAGCGAAATGTTCAGGAGCCGTACCACAGCCGTCTGCTGAAGGTGGCTGATATGTTCGGTGACATGTGCTCTCTGTCAGAGGCAAAAAAAATGGTAAATAATTTCCGGTCCCTGGAAGCAGTGGAAAGGCTTGAGAAGCTTTATGAAGTGCTGAAGGCTTACGGAGTGGCGGAATACATTTCTTTCGATCTGGGAATGTTGAGCAAATATAAATATTACACGGGTGTCATTTTTAAAGCATATACCTACGGCGTGGGCGACGCTGTGGTCAAAGGCGGAAGATATGACGGCCTGCTTCGCCAGTTTGGGAAGGAAGCGCCTGCAGTGGGCTTCTGTATTATGATCGACAGCATTCTGGAGGCCTTATCCCGGCAGAAGGTGAAACTTCCGATGCCTGAACCTGTTCAGATTATTTATTACAGTCCTGACAATTTCTCCGAAAGACTTGCGGAGGTTCAAAGACTGCGGGCGGACGGACATGCCGCCCTGTTGCGGCAGGAGAGATGAGGTATGAAATTGATGGAGGAAATGAGATGAGCGAGGAAAGGTATCTGACTTTTGCCCTGGGCAAAGGAAGGCTTGCAAATAAAACCCTGGAACTGTTTGAACAGATTGGAATTACCTGCGAAGAGATGAAAGATAAATCCTCCCGGAAGCTGATTTTTGTGAATGAGGAGTTAAAACTGCGTTTCTTTCTGGCCAAGGGACCTGATGTGCCCACATATGTGGAGTACGGAGCGGCGGACATCGGCGTTGTGGGACGTGACACTATACTGGAAGA
>JAIDME010000360.1 GCA_029050705.1 Acetatifactor sp. | reverse complement strand
ATCAGCCGGGAGAAGCTGGGAGATGTGGGATATGCCGAGGATATTGTGAACAAATACGGGCTGACCTATCAGGAACTTCACCGGCGGCTGTCGGGGGACAAGGAGGGGTGGCAATGAAGGTAAGGCTATTATATCCGGACAGGGAATGGAAGGATAGCGGCGCTTATTATGACTCGGAGAGCATTATCACGGATTTGGGTCTGTCAATCCTGTTTCAGGTATCGTCCAGGTGCCAGGAACCCAAAGCAGGCACGGTACAGCGCGCCGACGAAGCGGACAGACATTTGGGCGAGATGCTTAAAAAGGTCATGATGGTGCCCCTCCGGACAGAGGAAGAGATTTATTACCGTCAGGAAATTCTCAGGGATTGTATGGAAAATAAGGAGTTCATTGAATCCCTGTATGAGATTTCCAGAGATATGACCTTCCGATGGGAAGCGCTGGGAAAGCAGCAGCTTGACAAGCCGGGTTCCAGAGACAAAAGCGCAAATCTGCTCTCCAGAATCGAGATTCTGCACCTGTTTGTAAATACGCTCTCACGGATTAAAGCTTTGTGCCGCAGATACGACGCGGGGGCAGCAGACTCGGGAGGAACGGCAGCAGACGCTGCAGGAGGCGTGACAAAACCGGCAGGGCGGCTGACATCACGTGGTCTTGTGACTTTTTGCCGCAGGCTGGAGGAGGATTTCGGAGAAGAGCAGGAAGAGAAAATTCGGGGAATACTTTCGGACATTATCTTTTACTGCGACGGTCAGGAGGAGTATTCTCTGACAGGCAGCGACAGCAAGAGAGAGTATATATCCCGCATGGTCCTGGACTGCAGTGTGTCGGCGGGCATGAAGCTGGGCGTGATGAGCCTGGAGGAGGTTTCAACCGTTGAGAGAAAGCTTAAGAAGCGAAAAGGTGATATGACTCTTCGCGAAAAAATGTCGACGGCGTTTTCACGTGAGCCTACGCTGATCGTGAAGAATGTAGACCTTCTGGAGGATTTGAAACAACTTAACGAGCAGATTACAGCATATATCATGGACAGCTTCCGTCCGATGATGGATGAGCTGAGAGATTTTTTTGAGGAACTTTATACACAGACTGCTTTTTATCAGGCCTGCGGCAATCTGTTTACCCGCTGTAAGCGTTCCCACATTCACCTGTGTTTTCCTGAAGTGGGAAACCGGGAACAGCTGCACTTTCAGGAATTGATGGAATTTTCCATGGCGGTATATCGGGGGTTGATTCCTATAGGAAATGACTGTAACGTGGACGGAAAGCAGCTTCTGGTGGTCACTGGTGCTAATCAGGGCGGCAAATCTACCTTCCTGCGCAGTGTGGGCATTGCACAGGTTATGATGCAGTGTGGCATGCCGGTCTGTGCCAAAGCTTTTGTGAGCGGTATTTTTCCGCATCTGTTTACTCACTTCACCAGGCGGGAGGACAGCGCCATGAACAGCGGCAGGCTGGACGAGGAACTGGGACGCATCGACGGAATTATCAGGCACCTGGGCGATGGCTCCATGGTGCTGCTGAATGAATCTTTTGCCACTACCACGGAAGAAGAGGGCTCCGGGATTGCTGATGATGTGATTCGAGCCATGCTGGAGGCGGGCGTGAAGGTGCTGACGGTTACTCACCTTGTCGCCTTTGCGAGGAAGATGTATGAACGGCAGCTGCCGGAAGCCGCTTTTCTCACTGCACAGCGCAGGGAGGACGGCACACGCACCTTTAAGATGATAGCAGGTGTGCCGGAGCTGACAAGCTTTGGATTGGATTTATATGACGAGCTGATAGGTGAGTGAAACCCAGGGCAGAAAAGTGAAAAGACAGGCAATAAAAAAGACTGACAGAAGTGTCAGCCTTTTTTGTGCCCGCAATATATACTTATTTTACAGTCACGGAAGTGATATGAGGATTTGCACCGTTGTACCAGTACAGGAAGCCCTCCAGGTCAACCACATCGCCAACCTTCAGGTTTTCAACAGCCTTGTAAACGTCTGTGGTATTGTCGCACAGATAGGACTCAACGCAGAAGTTGTAAGTCTGGCCGTTTATGGATACGTTGAAGTACAGGTCGCTGTTGTCATCATGGGAACCGGAGTTGTCGTCGTTGTACACGAAAGCACAGTCGTAAGATACACCGTCCTTCTCGTAAGTCTCAACGGTCATGCCCTTAAAGGACACGAATTCGTTCTGGTGATTAATTAACTCGTCGGTGCCAAGCAGGGAGGTGACGTCCTTTGCATCTGCGATATAGCTGCCGTCCAGAATCTCAAAGGTGCCGTCAGTGATTTCAACCTCACCGGCCCACTCAGCTTTGTAGCCGGTAACCTTGATCTTGGTTCCGGGAGTCAGCTTTTTGCTGTCTTCCTCGGAACAGCTCATATTGTACAGAAAGTAAGCGCCGTCCTTGTCCTGGGCATAAACTTTAATTGTGTTATCCCACCAGGACTGATGTGCCTGTACGTAAGCCTCGATGACAACCTCCGAATCCAGCGCAGCTGCAGTATACTCTGCATGAGTCATAACTCCCTCGGATTTTACATCGTCCACAGGGTCTGCAGCGTTCCCAGAATTTACATCGCTCTCGGTGTTTACATCATTCTCCGGCTTTGCATCGGAATCACCGCAGGCAGTGAACGCAAGCACAAGAGTAAGTGCCAGAATCAAAACAAGTGACTTTTTCATAGTTTCCTCCTCTTTCTGAAAGTGGTAACTTGCCGCCATTCTAAAAATCTGAATTTTGAATGGCTGTGTTTTTAGAATCAAGGTTATTATACAATAAAATCCAAGAAAATCAATGGGCATTATGACGGGTTTTCCGTGCTTTTAGTGCCTCTTGGCATACATAAGCGATAATCAGGAGCCAGGTAAGCCCCAAAGCGGTCAGCAGAGCCACAGCCGTTCCGGGAAGCGGGCCAAGGTCCGCTCTGCCTGCTGTCGATGTACTTTTCTGGTCCAGGCGGTACAGAGAGGTCACATCAGCGAACAGCTTTTCCATGTAGGCTTCATCTACAGTTTCCGAGCGCCGCACGGATTTTGCTACATTTTCTATCAGCTGTCCGGCGGCATCCCGCAACGAGGCTGAGCCGTTGAACACAGGGGTTACAAAGGTGTTGTCCGGATTGTCCAGAAGCAGCTTTGCGGCCTTGATCTTTATATCATAGTGGGTGCTGTTGTCCTCGCCCTCTCTGGATAGGTAATCCTGATATTCCGGATCGGTCTGCGCCTTGGAGGTGACGGGGACATAACCTTCCGTCTCGGAGTAGGCAATCTGCACCTCGTTTGTCAACAGATACTGGGTGAAGAGCCAGGATGCCAGGACTTCCTGTGGGTCTGTCTTGTTGAAAATGCACACGGAAGGCCCCTGGGAGATCATCCGGGGATTTGCCGTGTCAAACTGGGGAAGCTGCATGACCACTGTCTCGAATTCCACCAGCTGGTCCTCACTGATGTCCAGCAGAGGTGCGTGGGAGCCCATCCATGTGGCACCGGCGGTGGAATCGATGGCGAAGATGCACTGTCCCGCGTTCAGGAAATTGGCGGGGTAGCTGGATATCTTAAAGGTAGAGAAGGAACCGGTCTTCACATGATTCGCAATGTTGTACAGCAGTTCCTCCGTGGTATCGTTGAAGATCAGAACCTCGCCATCGGCGGTAGAGTATCCTGCGCCTTTTTGCTTCAGCATCTGAATCATCATATTGTCAGTAGACTTATAGATGAAAGGAATCATGACGCTCTGGCCGTTGACAAGATAATTTCCGTCTGCATCCTTTGCAGTGGCTGCGTCGGCAACCTCCCAGATAAAGTCCCAGGTAAGGGCCTCCGGCAGTTCAAACCCAAGGGCCTCCACATAGGTCTTGTTCACATAGCATGCCTCGCTGGAGCGCATGAAAGGAATGGCGTAATAGTGACCGCTGAAGGAGCACTCATTCAGAAACTGAGAAATGATCTCCTCCCGGGCGGGGGCGTCAAACAGTATTTCACTGCCTCCCAGGCCATATTTTTCATCCTCGAACAACTCGTCCAGAGGCACCACCACGTTTACCCCCGTCAGATAAGTGGCAATGTGGTCGGGATAGGTGATGCACACATTGGGGGTGGTGTTGGTGGCAATATTTGTGATGACATCATTGTAAATCCTGCCGTAATCCGTGTACAGGCGGATGTTTACCGTAATGTTGGGATACAGCTTCTGAAAATTCTCAATGGCCTTTCTATAGATGTCCGTCTGGGTCTTGTTGGTGTCATTCTTTGCCCAGAAGGTAATCTCATAATTCCCGGAGGTGTCGAATTCCTCAGGAATCTCAAAGGCAGCCGTGCCTCTGGAGCCGTGGCAGCCCGTGAGAAGAAACAGGGAGAGGACTGCCAGCAGGATTGTTTTACACTTTTTCATGCCTTTGTACCTCCTCTCGCCACACCTTCCATGATTTTCTTGCGGAAGATCAGGAACAGGATGATCAGGGGCAGTGAAATAACGACAACCGCAGCCATCATTGCGGGAATATTTTCGCGTCCGAAGCCGTTCTCACGGATTTCCTGAATGCCGTTGGAGACCAGAAAATAATTGGGGTCATCCGTGATCAGTCTGGGCCACACATAGGAGTTCCAGCACTCAATGACCTTCAGGATCACGATGGTGATGAGGGTCGGCTTGCATATGGGGATCATGACCTTCCGAAGATACCGGAAATCCGAGGTGCCGTCCACTTTTGCCGCATAATAAAGAGAATCGGGCACCTGGGCAAAATTTTCCCGCAGCAGATAAATATAGAACACGGATGTGACGGAGGGAAGGATCAGTCCCGTGAAGGTGTTCCGCAGTCCCAGGTTTGTGATGGTGGTAAAGTTGGTGATGACCACCAGCTCGTTGGGAATCATCATCAGAGACAGAAAGAGTGTGAACACAAAATCCCTGCCCTTAAAGTTCAGCCTTGCAAAAGCGAAAGCCGCAAGGGTGATGACCACAAGCATAATGGAAGTGGTGATCACGGTAAAGAGAAGGGTGTTCCAAAGGTATTTTCCCAGGGAAACCGTGGTAAAGGCATCCATATAATTCTGCAGGGTCGGAGACAGGGTGAAGAATGCCGGAATCCTCTCGGAGTTGTAGGTGCCGTAGCTTTTTACGGAGGTCAGTACCATCCAGTAAAAGGGGAACAGCACGATAATGGCCCAGAGAGTCAGGAGAAAATAGCGTACTATATTACCTGCTGTCTTTCGGGTCTTTGCCTGTTTTTCAATTTTTTCGTAATCAGTTTGATCGTTCATGTTACATCTCCTATTTTATTTCGTCTTTTCAGAAAAGTGTTCCCATTAACTACTCCACAAACACGAATTTTACTTTTTTACAATGTAAAGCATTACCAATTGAGGCATTTCTACAAATCCGCCTGCAGTATTAATACACACCCTTATCTCGTTCAGATAATCATTTCTTGTGTTCTGCTCTAAAAGCTGTGTACTAGAATATGTGTTAACCAACGCCACATACTTGTCAGCATCATAAATATCTGTCCACCTGAATTCATGACACTCTGGCATACCAAAGTACCCACCTGATTGTATCTGCTTTATACGTTTCTCCTTCGTCGATTTGATTCCTTCATTGTCAAAACCCAATGTTTCATTCGGAAGATACTTCTTTTTGATTTCGTTGAGTTCTCTAAAGATCCCAAAGTCATAATATAGCACAGATGACATCTGCCAAAAAACTGCCAGCGTACCTCCAGCGCGCAACATTCTCCATGCTTTTGGATACCCAACTTCACTGTCGATCCAATGAAATGCTGTTGCGGAATAAATCAAGTCATATGGCTTGTCAGAGGTATAATCCTCAAAATAGGAACAAGTCACCTTGATATTTTCTTTATTTAAGTACTTACTTCGCAAAAAATCCGTTTGTTTTTGACTCACTTCTATTAAATCAATACTATATGCAGCATTTTGTAAAAGCAAATCTGTTGCTTGCCCAGTTCCTGCACCGACTTCAAGAATATTGCATGTATTGTTAATACCAGAAAAGCTTAGAATCCTCTCATATAACTCTTGCGGGTATTTAGGACGTGCATATTCATAGTCGTTTATAACCTTAGAAAATGTATTTCTTAATGTTTCATTCAGGCCATTCAACATTACGTCACCTCAAATCAATCCATATATAATATAAACCATTCTTTATTTTATCAATAACGCCCTCGTTGGCAAGGGCGACCTTAACTGATGCTTTGTTCTCTTGCTTAATTGTAAGCAAAGCTTTGTCAACTCCCAGCTTTTTACTTTCATCAAGAAGCAAAGCAAGAAATCTTTTACCCAAACCTTTATTTCTCGCTTCAGGAACGATTGCATAACCAACATTACCGCCATCGATGAGCAAGCGATCTGTCATAAGATGACGTATCTTTCCATATCCAACAGGTTTTTCATCTTCAAAACACCAATATGTAGTCTGGGGAACTTTCCAGCCATTAATTATACTTTCTTGCTTGGAATTGTCATCTGCGGAATGAAGCCATTTTTGAAACTCTTCAAAGTTCTTCCCATTGACAGAATTAACAAACCCATTTTCATTTGACGGAATTTTCTGAAGCATTTCATAAACATCCCGTCCGTCAACAATTGATAATCTTCTAATCTCTATGCTCATATGCTGCCTATCCCTCCAACAACCTCATTAAATCCCGATTTGTTAGTACATTTATAACCCATAAAGCGTATTTAAGTGTAGTGGACATGTTTCCTGCTCACCAGCAGATTGATACAGGTGATGGTGAGTACAATTGCAAACAGGATGATAGCCGCCGAGGACGCATAGGAGGGATAGCCGCCGCTGTTGCCGTACAACATGTCGTACACATAGCCCACGATGGTATTCATCTCGGCAGCATTCAGATTGGTCC